>JANNJI010000820.1:0-4514 GCA_031405795.1 Gammaproteobacteria bacterium | reverse complement strand
CGCGGTCGGCAGCGGCGACGTCATCGATCTCGGTGCCGGCAACGACACCGCGACTTTTGCCGCCAACGCTCTCGGTGTCGCGCGCGGCGGCGCAGACACCGACACCCTGCTCTACACCGGCGCGGTCACCATCAATGCCGGCGCCGGCAGCAGCACCATCATCGGTGGCGCCGGCGCCGACACCATTACCTTGGGCGCAGGCGCCGACAATATTCGCGGCGGGCGCGGCAATGACGTCATTCGCGGCAATCTGTCGGTGAACGACCGGGTGTTGCTCGACGCGGGCAACGACACCATCACCTTGCCGACCACCGCCATCGCGGTGACGGTCGATGGTGGCGCCTCGACAACAAAAGCTGGCAATTGTCGTATGATGAAAATAACTGGGTGACGGTAGCCAGCGGCAATATCTTCCAGATAGAAAAAGCCGTGATCCACTTTAATACACGAGCCGCTGCACAGCTGCGCTTGAATAATGGCTGCCAACAAAATCCCGTCTGCATTGCATCGCCCGCCGACGCCCTGCTTCATGAATTGCTGCATACACATAGCATGTTGGTTAACACCAGTGAATTTATTGCGCAAGGCGGCATGAGTCACGTAATGTATCCCTACAAGCATGAATACGCCATCATCGAAGCCGAACGTAAATTATATGCCATGATGAGCAAACAGGATGAAATAAAACGGCCGCAACGTAACGATCATACCGGGCGCATTGTGAAGGCCCACTGCCCAACTTGCATTAAATAAAATGATCAAACATCTAGCTCTTTCATGATCGCAAGGTACTGTTCGACGGTTTCTTTCTCTGCTTGCCTGTCGGCCTGGATCATAAAGCGTTTAATCTCTTCAAGTGCCTCTTCGTGACGGCTCAGTTTCCACAAAGTATTAAACAAGGCAATGGAATATTTGCCAATGCCCGGTGCCATCAAAATGAGGCGCTCAAATACCATCTCGGCTTCTAAATATTTCCCCATATTAAAGTAAGCCCCGCCCAGCATGATCAGAGCCGCTTGGTTATCCGGTTCTTTTTGTAATAACCTGAGCAGACACAAACGCGCATCATCATGTTTGCCTGCGTCAGTTAGTTCACGTGCCTGATTAAGCGTCATTTTGCTGTCAAGCAGCATACTATTTATACTCTACATCGTTCATTACCGACATTGTCCCGCATCTGTCCAGTCAATTCAACTGCGGGGAAAGCTGGCATATGCGTATAGATGTTCTATACTCAAGACCTATTTGACACTGTTAATCCCCCATCACCTCTATCTTTCTGGATAATTATATGGCAGATACCCCAATAAAAAGCGATATTCTCGAAACAGTTTTTGGTATTCATGAGGATACGGCCATTGATGAAAACTGGACTGCAGAGCTCGCTGAGGTACGCGCCAAGGAGCTGAATATTGATTTAACTAATGCCCATTGGAAAGTATTACACTATCTGCGGCAATTTTATCAGAAGTATGGTCAGGTGACCCATGCACGCCAGCTTACCAACGCATTGCAAAATAACTTTGCCGAACAAGGTGGACTGAAATATCTCTACGTACTTTTCCCTGATGGACCAGTAGCACAAGGTTGTTATATCGTCGGACTCTTGCCCCCTGCAGACAGTGCCAACCCTTCATTTGGGTCGACCATGTAAACTACTTGCTGACAATACTTCGATAGCGAATCGGTCAGGCGCACCTCATCTACTGTATAACCCTCGTTTAATTTACACTTTCAGTCATATTGTGAAGAACAGTATTGTGATGTTTGTAGTACCCCGCTTCGTGCGCATAAGGCCACAAACCGCATATAACATGGTTCAATTCAATGATGATGTTTACTGTTAGCGTGATTTTTCAGCTTAACTTCAGATTGGTCTATTACAGTAATGATAGCGACTGATTTTTTGAGGACCGTACAATGGCAACGCAAGGCAGGATAAAAGTCTGGGACCCGCTGATACGGATATTTCACTGGGTTTTGGTCGTAGCCTTTTTTATTGCCTATTTTACTGAGGACGATTTTCTCACCCTACATATATATGCCGGTTACACCATTGTCAGACTCGTCTTCATTCGGATTATCTGGGGTTTCATTGGTACACGTTACGCAAGGTTCAGTAATTTTGTCACCCCTCCACGCATCGCCTGGCAATATCTTAAAGACACCTTAAAACTCCGTGCCAAACGCTATCTAGGCCATAACCCCGCTGGTGGTATCATGGTAATTTTACTGCTCGGCAGTTTACTTATATCTGCCGTTACCGGTATTGCCCTCTACGGTGCAGCAGAAAGCGCCGGGCCACTGAGTGGTTGGTTAGGCAACGCTGGTGAACGCTGGGAGGATGCCCTGGAAGAAGTGCACGAATTCTTTGCAAACTTTACGGTGTTGTTAATCGTTATCCATGTTTTTGGGGTGTTTATCGAGAGCCTGCTGCATCGCGAAAATCTGGCAAAGGCAATGTTTACCGGGAACAAACCAGCTGATAAGAATGCCTCCTAGCTGTCTGTTGAAAAACGCGCTGAGTCAAGAGAGTGTTCACCTCATCTTCTCTCCCGTCTGTAAACGCCACAGCGCGGCGTAAATACCGCTGTGGCTGACAAGTTGTTCGTGCGTCCCGGATTCGACGACGCGGCCGTGATCCAATACATAGATACAATGCGCGTGCCGCACGGTCGATAACCGATGTGCGATGATCAAACTGGTACGCCCCACCACCAAACGATCAAGTGAACGTTGGATGGCCGCTTCAGTTTCATTATCCACGGCAGAGGTTGCTTCATCAAGAATCAGGATCGGCGGATTTTTCAGGATCGCCCGTGCCAGTGCCAGCCGTTGGCGTTGCCCGCCTGACAACTTCATACCGCGTTCACCGACTTGTGTATCATAACCCTGCGGTAACGCACGGATAAAATCGTGCGCCTCCGCCGCTTGTGCCGCATGCATGATCGACTCGCGTGGCGTGTTAGTCGTACCATAAGCAATATTTTCCGCCACCGTCGCATCAGTAAGAAACGTGTCCTGCGCCACATAGCCGATGGCGCGGCGCAGGTCCTGTAAATTCAACGTATTGATAGGTTGGCCATCGAGACGGATCTCGCCCTGCTGTGGCTCATGAAAACGCAGTAACAATTTGGCGAGCGTACTTTTACCACCGCCAGTACTACCGACAAATGCCACGATATCACCGGCAGGAATACGCAGCGTAATGCCGTCGATAGCTGCCTCGCCACCGCCGTCATACGAAAATTGCACGTGATCAAATGCCAATTCACCGCGTACCGTGTCCGCTGGCAGGGGTTTGCCTTCGTAAGGTATGGTCATCGGTGTCTGCAATAAATCCATCACACGCTGAATTGACGCCATCGAACGCTGATAGAGATCCGTCAGTTCAGCCAGGCGCGTCATTGGCCACAGTAAACGTTGTGTGAGGTACACCAATACGGAATAACTGCCAACGCCGATCTCGCCGTTCAAAGCCATGAAACCACCATATAAAAGTGTGACCGTAAAACCGGCGAGGATCGCCATACGAATCACCGGTGTGATCGCAGCCGACCAACGAATCGCCTCGGCATTGCGTGCGCGATAGGCATCCGAACCCATGCGAATATGTTCGGCCTCGAATTCCTCGGCGGTATAAGCCTTCACCGTCGCAATACCGGTAAGATTGTTATTCAGCCGTGTTGCCAACGCACCCGCTGCTTCGCGCACTGCGGTGTAGCGTGGTGCCAGGCGTGACTGAAACCAGAACGCGCCATAGAGAATGAACGGCACCGGCACCAATGCAAGGAAGGCGAGTTGGCTGGTGAGTATAAAAAATACCGCGCCGACCATCAGCGAGCCGAAAAACACCTGAATCAGATCATTTGCGCCACCATTGAGAAACCGTTCCATTTGATTGATATCTTCGTTGAGAATCGCCAGCAGATTGCCGGTGCGATTACGTTCAAAATACGCCAGCTCGAGTTTCTGTACGTGGGTATAGGCTTCCATGCGCATATCGTGCTGAAGATTCTGTGCCAAATTACGCCACTTCACACTATAGAGATACTCAAACAGCGACTCGCAGACCCAAATGACAACCGTCAATAACGCCAGCAGGATAAGTTGATCTTTGGGCTCTACCACGCCGAGGCGGGCGACAAACGATGCTTTTTGATTCACCACCACATCCACCGCGACGCCGATTAAAATCTCCGGCAGAACGTCGAAGAGCTTATTGAGTACGGAATAAAAAGAGGCAAGCGCAACTTGTGATCGATACTGCCTGGCATAGGTAAGCAGACGGCGTAACGGATGCATATTATTGACAACACCAGGATCAGTACATGAAGAGCGTTACTATACACGACGTAAAAAACAATAAAAACCCTCGCTAATCAACCATCCAATAAAGACTTTAAACCGCTACATCGCCGTGCCGAAGACACTCACTTTCTGTCTATCTGTGCCCCACCCCCGTCACAAAAATTGCCGCATGAAAGGATAGGGGGAAAACTACTGGTGCTGGT
>JANNJI010000819.1:0-2878 GCA_031405795.1 Gammaproteobacteria bacterium | reverse complement strand
CACCCTGCGTATCTCCGCGATGGTATTTCTGATCTTCATTGGCGCGGCAATCTTCACTGCAACCTTTCGCGGTTTTGGCGGCGATCAGATGGTGGCGCAGCTGCTGAGTAATCTGCCGGGGGGAATTGTCGGTGCCATTTTTGTCGTGATGCTGGTGGTGTTTTTGCTGGGCTTTATCATTGATTTTATCGAGATCAGTTTAGTGGTCATCCCGATTGTGGCGCCGGTGTTATTCAAAATGGCCGCCGACCCTGCCAGTCCGCTTGATATTGACTTATTTCCTATCTGGCTCGGCATCATGTTTGCCGTCAACCTACAAACGTCATTTCTCACCCCGCCATTTGGTTTCGCGCTGTTTTACCTGCGTGGCGTCGCCCCGCCACAGGTAACCACCGCGCATATTTATAAAGGTGTGGTGCCCTTCATTTTCCTGCAATTGCTCGCCTTATTCATCGTTGCCTTCTGGCCTGAACTGGCGACCTGGCTGCCAATGAAAATGCAGGCGCCGTAGCGTTGCTGACCAACCATTATCTTGTCATTTCCTACAGCATATCCATGATGCCGTTTGTCCAGGTCACCGCCTCGACATTGGCAATGAAGATATGATTGGTCGTCAAATTAGCGAATTTCACGTTCGGCCAATCGGCCAGTTCATACGCCAGGACACAGGACAGGGCGTCACCCATCAGACCTTTGCGATACAATAAAGCGGTAACAATGTCGGTATTCAGTGGTAGTGGCGTAAGTAATTCGGTTAACTGTCTTTGCAACAACAAATCCAGGGCTGAAAATAACCCAACCGTGAAATAACTATCACTGGGTTTGATCTGTGCGGCATCCGCCAACAACTCACACATCTTAGCGCGCGTCATGGCCGTACGCAGAATCTCTGAAGGGCGATCATTGATCGTACTCATGGCCAACATCGAAGCCCAGCTCGCCAATTTACGTTGGCCCAACAACATCACACCCTGTTGAATGGAGTCAATCTCGCGTGAAAAACCAAAGGCCGCCGAGTTAAGTAGTTTTAACATTTTATAACTGGTCGTGACATCGGTATTGATGGCCTCCGCCAGATCATCAATATCGGCATCCGGGTTGTGTAACACTGACAGTAGATTTAACACCGCCAAGCGATTGGTCGGCAAACTTTTGCCAGAGATAATTTGCGGGCGACTGAGAAAATATCCCTGGAAATAGTCAAAGCCCAGGTCACGGCAAGTAATGAAGTCCTGTGCCGTTTCCACTTTCTCCGCCAACAGCTTGGCGTTATAGCCGCGTAATACCTTCACGTGTGCGACGAGTTGTGCCGCTGACAATATTGAAATATCGATCTTAATAATATTGGCCAGCTTTAATAATGGTGCATGCGAGGCCTTATAGACATAATCATCCAGCGCAATGATATAACCCTGGCCGGCCAAACGAGTCACCGCCGCCACCAGTTTTTCGGTAACAGGGATATCTTCGAGGATTTCCAGGATCACCTGCTTGGGGGTAAAAGGTAGCTTGTCCTCTTCGAGGAAAAAACTTTCGGTCAGATTGATCGCCGCGTATTTATCCCGTACCAATCTGTCCAGGCCAATTTCCATGAAACTATTAATAATGGTGCTGGAAGTTGCCTGATCGCCATTTACACCCGCCATAGCTGGATTGTGTTGCTGTGCGGACCGGTATAACAACTCATAGGCATAAACATTGAGTTTTCGATCCAAGATCGGCTGCCTTCCGACAAAAATATCCGGCCTGGGTAGTGCAGCGCCCGATATGGGCTGTGATAAGTTGGGAGGACTGGCCATTGGCAGACACGTCGTTCGGGGAAACCCCGCTGATCCAACATCGGCCATTGCCGTACAAAAGTTTAATTTTTTATAACCAACGCTCGGCTCCTACCGAGCGTTGGCCTTGTGCTGTCTCCTCGATCAATGCCCTTACAACGCCCGCATAAACGCGACCAAGTCTTTCTTTTCCCGATCATTCAGTTTTAATTCCAAGACAAGGTTGAAGAACTCCACGGTATCATCCAGGGTCAGCAACCGATCATCATGCAGATAAGGCGGCGAGTCCTTGATGCCACGCAGTGGGAAGGTTTTGATCGGACCATCCGCAGAGGCCTTGCGACCATTAATCACCCGTTCTTTAAAGAACCGTTCCACCTGTAAGTTGTGCATGAGGTTGTCAGTGTAGAACGGCGGGGTATGGCAACTGGCGCATTGCGCCTTACCAAAGAACAGGTCCTGGCCACGTAGCTCGCTTTCATTGGCCTTGCTCGGATTGAGTTTGCCAAAAACATTGAGCTTGGGTGCGGGTGGAAAATCGAGTATGGATTGCGTTTCGGCCATGAAATGGACTTGACTGCCACGCTCCAGGATATTCACACCTTTCTTCGTTGCTTGAATGGGATCGCCGTCAAAATAGGCAGCTCGTTGTTCAAACTCGGTAAAATCTTCCACGGTTTTCAGTGCGCGCTGTGAACCGAACAGTCGTTGGACATTGACACCGCGCAGCGTGGGGGTATCGATGCGATGGCGGTGCTCGTTCGGACGAATGTCACCGACGGTGTGAGTTGCCGCGTTGGTATGGCCATTCGCGTGGCAGTCAAAACACGCCACACCCTGATGCGCATGGAGACTACGGCGATCATCCGTGGCGTTGAACTGCGCTTGCGCAAATGGTGTGACCAACAAGCGCAGACCTTCAAGTTGCTTCGGATTCAGGATATCTTTAAACAGGCTGTAATAATTATTCAGCGTGACGAGCTGTCCCTGTGACACATCACCCAAGTCCGGCCGCGTGGTTAAATAGATGGGTGCCGGGAACTCCGGCAGGAGATGTTGTGGCAAATCAAAGTCGAGATCAAAACGTGTTAAATCACGGC
>JANNJI010000818.1:0-2263 GCA_031405795.1 Gammaproteobacteria bacterium | reverse complement strand
TATTCTCCGGCAGCGCCGCCAGGACATCGGCCGCCTGATCATTTTCCAGATAGGAAAGCACGATGGAGATAATCTGCGGGTGCTCCAGGCGAATAAGATCCGCAATGGCACGTGGTTCCATCCACTTCAAAGCATCCAGGCCTTTTGAATGCCGACCCAATAAAATCCGATCGATGATATTACGCGCCTTGTCTTCGCCCAAAGCGGTAGTTAACATTTTTTTCAGATAATCTTCATTGCCGATACCCAGTTCGGTCTGCTCATCAACCAGGTCACAGAAATCGCCCAACACCTGGCTGACTGAATCTTTATTAATGCTGCCAATCGCCGCCATCGCCTCACCAATCTTTTGTACCTCTTTTGGTGACATGTGTTTTAATACTTCAGCCGCCTCATTCTCGCCAAGTGTCATCAACAGCACCGCCGCACGCTCTGCGCCGGTCAACTTTGATTTTGATTTCTGATTGGATTTAGCACCGGTATCAGCCATAAATAAATTTAACCACCTTCACCAACCCATTGTTTCACGACCTGAGCCACACGCTTCGGTTCCTGTGTCACCATCGCGCGAGCTATTTGCAGATCAGATTCATACTCGCGTGGTTTCAATAAATTCGCATTGGAATTGTTTAATGTCACTTGATCCTCGGCCAGCCCATCCCCTCCCCCTGCCTGCAACAGCCGATTGTTTGTGGCGGGCTGGATCACGGATAAATTCCGCATCACCGGCCGCAATACACCAAGCAAGATCAATATTGCTACCAATCCTCCCAAAATTTGTTTGCCCACCTCCCATACCCAGGGTTGATCAAGCAATGATTCCGCTGCGGGTGCTTCAAGCTCGGGTGGCTGGCTGAATGCCGCGCTCACGACATTGACTGTATCACCGCGCATCGCGGTAAAACCCACGGCCTCTTTGATCAACGAAGTAAAATTGTCTATTTCCGCCTTACTATAAGCAGTTAACGTTGTTTCACCTTGCGGATTCTTGGTTTGTTTATGATCAACCACAACCGCAACAGAAAGGCGTTTAACTGAACCGGGGCTCTTCTTTTTGTGCACAATGGAACGATCTAATTCATTATTGACGGTGACACGCATCTTGCTCTTAGAGGGTGGGCTTTGTTGCGCGGCGGCAGCGCCTGGACTGGCGGCATTGCCGATCTGTTCGGGTGATTGCGCAGCGCCCGGCGGCTCGTTACTTAATGCCCCCGGAACCCCGCCATCAGCGTTGGATCCCTGCATGCGTTCTTCAACCCGCTGCTCACTGCGAATCGCAGGCAGATCAGGATTAAAAGATTCCTGCGTCATCTCCATATCAGTAAAATCCATTTCGGCGGTAACCTGTGCGCGCACCTTGCCTGGACCCACGATGGGCCCAAGAATATTTTCTACGCGGTCAGAAAATGCGGTTTCGACCTGCCGGGTATATTGAAATTGACGTGCCGACAAGCCGATGCCGCCTTGTTGATCCGTTTTCGATAACAAATGCCCTTTATTATCCACCACTGTAACTTGATCACTTTCCATGTTGGGCACACTGGATGCGACCAAATGCATGACCGAGGCGATCTGCTCGTCCTCTAAACGCCGTCCTGATGACATTTCAACTAACACCGAGGCACTGGCCTTACGGCGATCACGGATGAAAGCCGACTCTTTTGGCAACGCCAGATGCACCCGCGCATTTTGTACGGCGGACATCGACATGATGGTTCGCGCCAACTCACCCTCTAGCGCGCGTTGGTAACGTGCAGTCTGCACAAAATTGCTGGTGCCAAATCCTTGTTCCTTATCTATTAATTCAAATCCACTGCCGCTGTTATTCGGTAACCCTTGAGCGGCAAGCATCATCCGTGCTTCATGAACCTTCGCCGACGACACGAGTAACATTCCATTATCCGTATCAATCTTGTACGGTATACCATCGCGCTCCAGCAGCTTGGTGATTTCGCCCGCATCACGCGACGACACATTGTTAAACAACACAGTAAGGTTGGGTTTTTGTAACCACAAGACCACACCCACGCCCACTGCGACGCTCGCTGCAAGGCCGATCAACAAACCCAACTGACGCACAATCGGTAATTGCGTCATGCCGTTAAATGAAGTATTCATCTTGTCGGGTTTTACCAGGTCGTTCGCCATGTTATTCCTCTATCCAACTCAATTATTGCTAAACAGGCATATTCATGATGTCGTGATACGCGGTCCTTCACGCACCAGTGCTTCGGCGTCTGCTCGCGCGTGAAGCCGAGCTCCT
>JANNJI010000817.1:0-2471 GCA_031405795.1 Gammaproteobacteria bacterium | reverse complement strand
GATCGCTCGTGGTTGACGACAGCCACGCCCTCGGCGTGTTGCGCGAGCGCGGGCGCGGGACGCTCGAGGTGTATGGCATCGCCGACCAGCGGATGGTCATCACTGCATCGCCAACCGAACAATACCGACATCATTGTTGGCGATGAACTCGTGACCTCCGGGCTGGGCTGTGTCTTCCCAGCGGGTTATCCGGCGGGCAAGGTGATCGATGTCACCATTAACCCCAGTCTGCCGTTTGCGCACATCGCCGTGGCCCCCAGTGCCCTGCTGGATCGCCACCGCCAGGTTTTGCTGGTATGGCCAGATCGACACCGCATGGGCGGCACCACCGGCTGCGATGCGATCATCAATATGGAACACGAAAAATGAAAGTGACCTATCCGCATGGCGGCATTATCATCGTGTTAAGTTTTTTAGCCGCCTACCTGCTCACCATGTTGCCACTCCCGGATTGGTTGGGTGCTGTACGACCCTATTGGGTTGCCATGGTACTCATTTATTGGTGCATGGCACTGCCCCACCGAGTCAGCGTCGGCATGGGTTGGATTGCCGGATTATTACTGGATATCACTTATAACAGTTTGCTCGGCCAGCACGCGCTGGGGTTGGCATTGCTGGCATTTTTTACCGTGTCGTTACATCAACAGGTACGTATCTTTCCGTTATGGCAACAATCGTTAACAGTCCTGGTTTTTTGCCTTGTCTATGCGGCGGTTGTCCTGTGGATTAAAGGGATCACCGGGATTGCACCGAGTCTGGGCTGGTATTTGTTGCCGGCATTGACCACGGCGCTGTTGTGGCCGGTTGTCTTTACCCTGTTAAGATATATCCGACGTTATTTTCGCGTTGCCTGAACACCATGGTGCAATTTTCCAATGTCACCATCAAGGATCACCTGCGAGAGGCGCATTTATACAATCAGCGTGTCCTGGTAGCCAGCATTATCATCACGCTTTGTTTTCTTGCCTTGATTATCCGCACATTTTATTTACAAGTCATCGACCATGAACACTACAGTACCTTGTCAGAGGACAATCGTTTCACCCTGATGCCGTTAGCACCAACACGCGGCCTGATCTATGACCGTAACGGCATTCTCCTGGCACAAAACGTCCCGACCTTTACCTTGGAACTCACCCCGGAACACATCGAGAACATTAACAACACCATCAAGACCTTGGAAAAATTTATTACTATCACGCCGGAAGATAAGAAACGGTTTTTCAAACTGGTGAAAAAAAAACGTCGCTTTGATGGTGTGCCGCTGCGTTTCCGCTTAAGTGATGAGGAAGTCGCGAGAGTCGCGGTAAATCAATTTCGCCTGCCCGGCATTAAAATCAGTGCCGAATTAACCCGGCATTATCCCCACGGGGAATTGGCGTCACATGCGATCGGTTACGTGGCGCGCATCAGTGAAGATGACTTACAGAAATTAGATGTCTCGCGTTATAGCGCCACCAAACACATCGGCAAGGTCGGGGTTGAAAAGGCCTACGAAGACCTGTTACACGGCACCGTCGGTTACCAGGAAGTCGAGATCAATGCGCAAGGCCGTGAAGTCAAAGTACGCCAGGGTGAATTGCCCACACCGGGCAAAAATATTTATCTTACCCTTGATCTCAATGTGCAACGCGTTGCGGAACAGGCCTATGGCGAATTCAGTGGCGCCTTGGTGGCCATTGAGCCTGCCGATGGCTCAGTTATCGCGTTTGTCAGTCTGCCGACGTTTGATCCCAATCTGTTTGTAAACGGCATTGATACCGATACCTACGAAGAGCTGCGCGACTCGCCCACCCAACCGTTATTTAATCGCGCCCTGCAAGGGCGTTACCCGCCCGGCTCCACGATCAAACCCTTTGTTGCCCTGGCGGGACTCGAAAACAATATCATTACCACGGAAAGCAGCATTTACTGCCCGGGTTATTACACGTTAAAAAATGATAATCGCCGTTATCGGGATTGGCGTAAAGAGGGGCATGGCCACACCAATTTATCCAAGGCCATCACGGAATCCTGCGATGTATTTTTTTATGACCTCGCCAGCAATACCGGTATCGATAAATTGCAACAATTTCTCAGCCACTTTGGTTTTGGCAAACCATCCGGTATGGACTTGCGCGATGAAGCCATTGGCATTTTGCCCTCTAAAGAATGGAAAACAAAAACCCAACACGATCGCACACCTCCCGTACCAGCAGCGCCCTCCGGCGCCGCATCGTGCTGGGGACGTTGGTCCTGCTGTCGCTCGCCCTGATCACGGTGTCATTTCGCGAGCAGTCGGACGGGCCCCTGCACGACGCGCAAGCGGCCGCCGCGAGCGTGCTGCAGCCGCTGGAGGTCGCCGTCGAGCGGGTGGCGCGGCCGTTCCGTGACGCGTACGGCTGGACGAACGACCTCTTCACCGCCCGCTCCGAGAACGAACGGCTGAAGGCCGAGAACGAGCAGCTGCGCCAGCAGGTGATCCAGAACGA
>JANNJI010000816.1:0-2127 GCA_031405795.1 Gammaproteobacteria bacterium | reverse complement strand
GCACGTTATTACACGCCGTCAGATCGTTCGATCCAGGCCGAAGGTATCGAGCCGGATATTGCCCTGGATAACCTGAAATTGGCTGAAGGAAAAGCCGATAGCCCTGTCGCGCCATTGAAAGAAGCGGACCTGGAAGGTCATTTGGAAAACGGTAGCACCAAAAAAGACGGCAAGGCCAAGGACGAGGACGCAAAGAAAAAACGCTTGTCGCTGGTGAATGAAGATTACGCCATCTTCGAAGCCATCAATGTACTCAAAGGCATGTCTTTCACCAGCAGTGCCGCTAAATAAGCGACGAACACCTTGTTCACTCATCAGCCCGATATTTTTTATCGGGCTGATGACAAGTGTGTCACTGTCTGCACAAACCCCCGCTTCTCCCACCGTTAACGATCCCGTTTATATCAGTCTGATTATCGATGACCTCGGTGATCGCCTGCGTGATGGCAAACGCGCACTGGCGCTACCGGGTCAAATCACGTATGGCATCCTGCCCTTCACGCCTTACGCAACAACACTGGCGACACTGGCGCAGCAATCACAAAAGGAAATTATTTTGCATCTACCCATGCAGTCTGAGCGTGGCGCCTACCTCGGTAAAGGCGGGCTGCATGAGGATATGTCACCGGCTGAATTCAGCCACACCTTGCAGACAAGTCTCGCCGCCGTACCGAATATTCGTGGCGTCAATAATCACATGGGCAGTTTGCTGACCCAACGGCCGCTGATGATGGAGCGGTTAATGAAAGCCTTAGCCAGTCGCCACGATTTGTATTTTGTCGACAGCGTCACCACCAGCAACAGCCAGGCGCACCACATGGCGGAAAAATTCGGCGTCGCCAATGCGGCCCGTGATATTTTTTTGGATAACCAACGTACTACCGCGGCATTACAACAACAATGGCAAGAACTCCTGCAACGCGCTAAACGCAAAAATGGCGCGCTCGCCATTGCTCACCCTTACCCTGAAACACTGCGCTTTTTGCAACAGGCTTTAACTCAGCTTGAGGTGGAAGGCGTGCAACTGGTTAATGTGTCCACATTTATACAGCGGCAACAACAACGGAGGTTAGCATGGCAAACGTCCTCATTCCCCTTGCCCAGGGCTGCGAAGAACTCGAAGCAGTAACGCTGATTGATTTATTACGGCGCGCCGGGATCCAGGTGGTGACTGCCGGTCTGGATGATAAACCGGTCAAGGCCAGTCGCGGCACAGTACTGATTGCCGATATGACACTGGATGCGGCGCTCAAACACGAATACGACATGATCGCCTTGCCCGGTGGGATGCCCGGTGCCGATCACTTACGCGATGACCCGCGCATTCAACTTTGTTTAAAAAGCATGGCGGCGAAAAATAAATACATCGCGGCGATCTGCGCCGCACCCCGCGCATTGGCCAGGGCAGGCTTATTAGATGGGAAACGCGCAACCAGTTTTCCCGGCAGCCTTGATGACAGTCACGTCAACAATCTGCGTTACCTGGAACAGGCCGTGGTGGTCGACGGCAATATCATTACGTCGCGCGGTCCTGGCACCGCCATGGACTTTGCCTTAACCCTCATCGAGTTATTGCTCGGTAAACACAAACGCCAGGAAGTGGAAGCGCCTTTACAACGACCGGTTGCGTGATCGCGATCAATGACGGCTTAGGGTAGTCGACTCATCGCACTCCGTGCCGTTTCTTCGACGATCTGTCCAAAACTAATCGGTCGATCACTGAAGGTATCATCGGAATAATTTATTTCCTGGATTGCCTCAAACGCGATGCTGCCGGTTTGGGTATCCCAAATCTGCACAAACAAACGTATGTTGGCGAGTTTGGTGTCAACCAAGCGAAAACCCAGCACCCCAAAACGATTGTTGGTTTCTTGTTTAAAATTGGCCAGATTCAATTGTAATAAATAACGTGAATTCAGTTCTGTTCCCAACTTGCTAAGAATGTCTTTTTTCATAATGCCGGTGTTGCGATATTCTTCATACATGCTGCGGTATTCATCGGAAAAGCTGGAACGGTTAATAATACCCAATACTTCGGGTAAACTAACAAAGCATATCTCTGGCCGCCGTTCACGCAACACCTCGGCGAAGCCCAACGCCAGGGCCTGTTTGTCTTCCTCCTGCCCC
>JANNJI010000815.1:0-2791 GCA_031405795.1 Gammaproteobacteria bacterium | reverse complement strand
TCGGGGTCGTGCACATTCAGTAGTTGCTGGACCTCACCCTCGGCGATGGTATTGGTGGCATCCGCCAGGATTGACATGATCCGCATGTTGTTGATCTTCACCATCATCTGGAAGGCGCGGGAATAGACAAAATCACCCACTAGCACACTGGCCTCATTCCCCCACAGGCTATTGGCGGTGTCCTGGCCGCGTCGCAGCTGCGAGGCATCCACGACATCATCATGTAGCAGGGTGGCGGTGTGAATAAATTCGATTAAGGTGGCGCACTCGATGTGTTGCTCGCCGTGGTAACCCAACGCCTTGGCGGCCAGCAGATGCAGGACCGGACGCAGCCGTTTGCCGCCGCTATTCACAATATATTGGCCAATCTGATTGATGAGCGCCACTTCAGAGCCGAGGCGGGCATGGATACAGGCATTAACGCGCTGCATGTCATCCGCGATGAGGGCGTAAATAGCATCGATGGTCATAGGGTTGGCTGCCCAAAAAAGGAGTCCGCATGCTAGGGGGGTACCCCGCGGCTGTCAAGCAACCGGAATGAGTGATTTAGCTGATAAAGATGTTTGACCCCGCTGGGTAAAAAAAGCTAAAATTGCCGCCCTTTATTACGTTCCTTACGTCCCATGGCGAAGGAATGCAGCGCGGAGAAACAAAGTGATGTACGCAGTAATCAAAACCGGTGGTAAGCAGTACCGAGTCAGTCAAGGCCAACGCCTCAAAGTTGAAACGCTGGATGTTGACACAGGCGCCACCGTTAACCTGGATCAG
Source organism: Gammaproteobacteria bacterium (assembly GCA_031405795.1). GTDB lineage: Bacteria > Pseudomonadota > Gammaproteobacteria > UBA6429 > Thiohalophilaceae > JACQBC01. Next base: position 2,023 of record JANNJI010000815.1, on the reverse strand, counting down.
GTGTTAATGGTTGCGAATGGTGACGACATCAAGATTGGCACGCCTTATATACAAGGTGGCCAGGTGACAGCAACCGTGGTCAGCCATGGTCGTGGTGACAAGATCCGCATCGTCAAATTTCGTCGTCGTAAACATTATCGTAAGTCGCAAGGTCATCGTCAGAATTTCACTGAACTTGAAATCACCGGTATCAGCGGCTAAGCAATCAGGAGTAAACAGCAATGGCACATAAAAAAGCAGGCGGTAGTACCCGCAACGGTCGCGACTCAGATGGCAAACGTTTAGGCGTGAAGCGTTTTGGTGGCGAAGCGGTCATCGCGGGAAATATTCTGGTTCGCCAACGTGGCACCCGATATTGCGCAGGATTGAACGTGGGCGTTGGGCGTGACGACACCTTGTTTGCCAAGGCCGATGGTAAGGTAGTCTTCCAAACCAAAGGTGTGAAACAACGTAAATACGTGAATGTGATGCCTGCTTAAGGGCAGTTGCCTCGCGGGTGTATTAAGAGCCTCGTCATTGACGGGGCTTTTTTATTTGTACTGTAGCTCGGCCGGAAGGCCAAAAAAACATGAGATAGTTGTTATGAAATTCGTTGATGAAGTGGATATTCGCGTTGAAGCCGGTAAGGGCGGAGATGGTTCCGTGAGTTTCCGGCGTGAAAAGTTTATCCCATTGGGTGGTCCCGATGGCGGTGATGGCGGCACCGGCGGCAGTGTGTATCTGGTCGGTAATGCCAACTTAAATACCCTGGCGGATTTTCGTTATACCACGCGCTTTAATGCGGAACACGGTGATCAAGGCCGCGGCAGTAATTGCACCGGGCGTGGCGGCGATGATTTATTTTTGCAAGTCCCGCTGGGCACCGCCGTGTTTGATGCCGACACGCAAGAGTTGATTGCCGATGTGGTAGTACACGAAAAACCCTTGTTAGTGGCCAAGGGTGGGCGCTATGGTTTGGGCAACACGCATTTCAAGAGCGGGGTGAATCGTTCTCCGCGTACCGCGACCCTGGGCAAACCCGGCGAGGCGCGTAATTTACATTTGGAATTAAAAGTGTTGGCCGACGTGGGATTGTTGGGTTTGCCCAATGCAGGCAAGTCGACGTTTATTCGTGCGGTATCCTCGGCCAAACCCAAGGTCGCGGATTATCCCTTCACCACTTTATATCCAAACCTGGGCGTGGTACGGATCAACATGAACCGCAGCTTTGTGGTCGCCGACATCCCTGGCATTATTGAAGGTGCAGCGGAGGGCGCGGGACTGGGCCTGCAATTTCTGCGGCACGTGTCGCGCACGCGTTTACTGTTGCACATCGTCGACGTGGCACCGCTGGATGATTCCGATCCGGTTGAAGCCGTGCGCACCATTGAGCATGAACTGGAAAAATACGATGAGGCCCTGGCCGGTTATGCCCGCTGGCTGGTCTTGAACAAAACCGATTTGATCCCGGCGGAAGACCGCGAGGCGCGCTGCAAAGACATCATCAAGCGACTGAAATGGCGCGGGCCGAAATATCAAATTGCCGCGATCAAAAAAGAAAATACAGCGCAATTATGTTTTGATATCATGAATTTTGTGGAACAACAAAAACTGGCAGCAATCGAAAATGACGCGACAGACACTGACAACCGCCAGCCGTTGGGTGATTAAGATCGGCAGTGCGTTACTGACTTCCGATGGCCAAGGATTACATCGCCCCGGGATCGCCACCTGGGTGGCACAGATCGCCCAACTGCAACAGCAGGGTATTGAAATTGTACTGGTGTCATCCGGCGCGGTAGCTGAAGGTATGGCACGTTTAAAATGGAAAGAGCGGCCACATGCCCTGCATGAATTACAAGCCGCCGCCGCTGTTGGCCAAATGGGCCTGGTGCAGGCGTATGAATCGGAATTTCAACAATACGGTTTACAAACCGCACAGGTGCTGTTGACCCACGATGATTTATCCAATCGCAAACGCTATTTGAATGCCCGCAGTACCCTGCGTACCTTGTTGGATTTAAAGGTAGTGCCGGTGGTGAAT
>JANNJI010000814.1:0-1491 GCA_031405795.1 Gammaproteobacteria bacterium | reverse complement strand
CATCGCACCAGCCTATGATCACATCACCTCGGCCATCGGTGCGGCGAACATCGGCTGGTACGGCACCGCGATGTTGTGTTACGTCACCCCCAAAGAACATTTGGGATTACCGAATAAACAAGACGTACGCGACGGTATCATCGCCTACAAGATCGCCGCGCATGCCGCAGACTTAGGCAAAGGTTTTCCCGGCGCGCAATTACGCGACAACGCCTTGTCCAAGGCACGCTTTGAATTTCGTTGGGAAGATCAATTCAATCTCTCCCTCGACCCCGAACGCGCCCGCAGCTACCACGACGAAACCCTGCCCAAAGACGCGCACAAGGACGCGCATATCTCCTCGATGTGCGGGCCGAATTTCTGTTCGATGAAGATTACTCAAGACGTACGTGATTACGCAGCGAAACAGGGGATCAGCGCAGAAGAAGCCTTGAAAGAAGGCATGAAAACCAAGGCTGTGGAATTTGTCGCGAAGGGCGGCAAAATATATGACAAGGTATAAATAGGCGCTACACTGTATCGGAGAGGTTACCCATGGCACGCAGCATCAGCGAAATTGAAAAGGATCTTTTTGCATTGCCTATACAGGAGCGGGCGCGTATCGCGCATATGCTTATTCGCAGTTTGGATAAAGACAAGAAACAGATGTCCTGTGAAGAAGGGGAAGCGGTCTAGTTGGAAGAAATCCAGCGGCGGAAAGACTCTATTGATTAAGAGAGGGAAGCCTGTGAAAGTAAAGAAATTGATTAAATACCTGGCATCCTTATTTATAGGTTTGTTTATAGTGTTTATTTTGGTTAATCAGTTTGATGAAAAATTGAACCCGGAATTAAAGACTATTCTTGATAAGACATATCCTTCACCACCCGATAACGAGAACGCCTTCTATGCCTATGTGGGCTTTTATGCGGCTGAAGGCGAAAACATCGCCGAAGTAGGGAAGAGAATTCTGGACGAATACGATCATTCGACCTTGATTAACAAGTCTTTGGTTTTTAACGATAAGGAGAAGTTTGGCGTTAAAAAGTTAGAAGTGAATGATGATGGCATTCGAATATGCACTGGAAAAATAGATGGGGGTTATTGTCTGGCGAAAACTCGTGAAGAAAAAAATAAAATTTCTGAGAATTTAAAGAAGAACAATGTTCTAATTAGCCGATATAAATTGCTTTATAAATTTCCTCATTTCCATTCCAAATCGTCATTCCTGCCGGAAACCCCTTTTTTAGCACACAACCTTGTTTTGAAGGATATTGCGATAAAATGGATTGGTGGACGTCGCAATGACGCCATAGATCTGTTGGTCGAAGATATTATATTTCAGAGAATGCTGGCCTGTGAATCAAGGGTATTGATTCATAAGTTGATTGCCGTGGCGGGGTTGTCGCAATCATACAGAATGCTACATGATTTTATTAACGAATGCTATTCATGTGTGTTATCGGATAAACGCATCGATCTTGTATTGGCCGACCTTGATGAAGAGGCTGT
>JANNJI010000813.1:0-1767 GCA_031405795.1 Gammaproteobacteria bacterium | reverse complement strand
TCCGATTCGGCAACAAACAAATAGCGGCGCAATGCCTGGAAACGCTTGAGGCTTTCCTTCTTGCGATTGCTCAGCTCAAGCTCGGTGAGATCAAGCCGGTATTCCAGGGACGCCAAGTCGGAATTGTGTTCCTTCTGATTGTTGCGTGCATGTTTCAAAGCCACACGTTGTTGCACGAGAGATAACTCGAGTTCCCGAATTTCCCTATCTCCGGCCAAATAGGCTGTGACTTCCGTACGCATATCAGAGTTGGTAAGGCGATTCACATCGACAGTCATTTTCTTCTCAAAGCCAAAGTGCCAGCTCAGGACCGTGGTGATTACCACAGCGATCAATACACTCGGAGCCTTGGGAAAGTAGCGTTTGAGTAACAACATTAAGCTCAATGCCCCCAACCCTATACACAAGGTAGGAAAATGAATATCACCCCATTGCCGCAATACATCCCAGATATCGTTCAGAAAAGAATTGCTGCGTGTCATTGGCACACCCAGCAACTTGTTTAATTGCGACAGACCAATAATGATGGCAGCCGCATTCATGAATCCGATGATCACCGGATGTGAAACGAGATTGACGAGTGCGCCCAGACGGAACACGCCCAGGCTGACTTGGATCACGCCCACCAGAAAGGCAAGCAGGATTGCCAACGCAATAAACTGTTCCGAACCGCTAATGGCAAACGGCGCTAACGCGGAGGCTGTGAGCAAAGAGACTACCGCCACCGGACCCGTTGCGAGTTGACTGGATGAGCCCCACAACGCGCCCACCAACACCGGCAAAAAGGCGGCATACAAACCATAAAAAGCAGGCATCCCGGCCAGTTGTGCATACGCCATCGATTGAGGAATTAACACCAAGGCCACCGTCAGGCCAGCAAGCAGATCCACTCGCAGAGTTGTTTTACTCACGGGAAACCAGCGCAAAAACGGCAATAGTTTCTGTACTGTCGTGCTGAAAATGTTTTTCTGCCTGTTCAACAAATAATTGCGCATCGCCTTTATCATTTTTATGAAGACCTGCTGACCATCACAGGGATACCTGCACGAATTACCAGATACCGCTCAAGAGTGCGATACCGTGAGCACCACGATGCATTGCCGTATCAAGCAGTTCCAGGCGCATACCCGCAAGCGCGTAAACCGGCAGCGGATAGTCGGTTGTGAGTGCACGGAATTTTTCCCAGCCAAGCGGTACTGCATCCGGATGTGTTGCGGTAGGTAATACCGGTGAAAGGAGTGTGAAATCGGCGCCAAGCGCAGCTGCACGCGCAAGCTCTTCGACGTTGTGACATGAGACACCCACGAGTGGCAAAGTTGGACGTGTATAGATTCGCATCAGTGCCGTAGCTGACAAGTGCACACCATCGGCAGCCACTTTGCGCGCCAGCGTTTCATCACCATTCACGAGAACCATGGCACCGTAGTTGTGTGCACGCGCAACAACGCGACGCGCAAACTGTGCGAGTTGCTCGGGTGCCATATCAGGCTCGCGCACTTGAATGAGCCGCACACCACGATCCAACGCATGCTCAAGACGTGTCATAAATTCAGTCACGCCATATTTTTTTGCCTGAGTAATGGCATATACCGGAGGCAGGTTCAGCGCCTTCAATATTTTCTCATTTGCCGGCAACAGCGGTGCGATGGTTAACGCACGCGGATCTTCCCACGATATCCGCTGACCCTCGCGACCATGCGGTGTCCCATGCCAGGCGATCACACGGTGGAAGTGCAGCCGCACCACTTTATTTGCATAGTCATGTTC
>JANNJI010000812.1:0-1035 GCA_031405795.1 Gammaproteobacteria bacterium | reverse complement strand
GGCGTCCCCGTCGCGGGCACGTCGATCCCGGACTATCTCGACCGCACGGCGGGTGTCGCGGGCTTCTCTGCGCGCGTTGTTCGCGGTACAACACATAGGCACGGGCAACCTTGTGCTCACCGGAACGCATCAACGCCAACTCGACTTGATCCTGAATATCTTCAATATGAACGTGGCCACCGCCCGGCTGACGCCGCACAAACACACTGACCACCTGCACCACCAGATCATGCACGATGTCATGGACACGCCGACTCGCGGCGGCACGCCCGCCTTCCACGGCTAAAAATGCCTTGGTCATCGCGACGGTGATTTTGTTGGGATCAAATGGCGTGAGTTTGCCATTGCGACGAATCACGTGATACTGATTGAGTGCCGTAGTATTTGTCGGCTTTGTCTCATCTGCTAGATGAGTGAAAGGATAACTTGACGATTGACTGCTGCTGGGTGAACAGATTTCCATGGCGCCTCCAAAATAAATTATCTGGGCGCCTCAGCGAGAGGATTAAGCGGAAAAGGAACGACGCGATCAACAAAGAACCCACGAGTCCACTTCCCGATAGTCCTTTTACGCGAAGGCACGGGTAAACATCGCGAACAACTGCAATGCTCAGCTCTGGCAGGTCTTCGGACTTGGGGGCGTACCACTTGGTTCTACAACGGCAGCTTCCCATCGTTTCCGACAGTGCCCGAACCCTGAATAGCGGGTTCTTGCCGTTTTCGTTCCCCTATACCGCTGCGCGACAGTCCCGGATTCTCACCGGGTTCCCTCTTGCGAAACCCCAACATGTTGGGGTTGTACCGGAGTCAAACCACAAGATAGAGGGAAAACGGCTTGGATGCAAGTATTACGTTGAAATGATTTTGATATCGTTAAGCGATTGGGCAGACACCGCCCGTGCAGTGTCGATGAAGGATAGCAAATAGGCCGCTTGGGCATCACTCACCCGCACCCCGCAATACAATGTCGCCCAATAACCCGCCTCGCCCAGCGGTTTGGCGAGCAGTTGCCCTTGGGAAATTTGCTGATGGGCC
>JANNJI010000811.1:0-4706 GCA_031405795.1 Gammaproteobacteria bacterium | reverse complement strand
CAATGCGGAGCCGGAGGATTCCGGCAGCGATGTGTTGTGGTTAAGTCCCGGGGTGAGTGTGGCGCTGAGTCGCGTTACTCAACTCTATGTGTACTACCAACTGCCGCTGTATCAATATGTAAACGGTGTACAACTCACCGCCGATCAGGCCGTGAGTGTGGGGTTGAGTCATCGGTTCTAAAGGCGCGAGGCAAGAAGATTGGTATTTCGTATTCAACTCGCGTGTTAACTATTTTTTGTCATTTCGAGTCGCGAACAACGTGAAGCGAGGTTCGAGAAATCTGAGGTGGTCGTCACTCCCTCACTCACGTTGTTCGGGTGTCAAAACCAAGCGGTGTCTGAACCGGGTTGATGACAGGAAAATTATTATTTCAATTGTTTAAACACCCGTTCCGCTGCCGCCAAGGTTTGCTCGATATCAGCTTGTGTATGGGCACTGGAGACAAATCCCGCTTCATAGGCCGATGGCGCCAGATAAATTCCTTCGCGCAACATGCCGTGATAAAACAGTTTGAAACGTTCGACATTGCAGGCGGACACTTGTGCGAAGTTGCTGACCTTGTTGGCCTCGGTAAAAAATATCCCGAACATGCCGCCGACATAATTAGTGGTCAGCGGCACGCCGGTTTTTTTCGCCACTGCCTCCAGACCTTGCATGAACTGTTGGGTCATCGCCGTGAGTTTGTCAAAGAATCCCGGTTGCTGAATTAAATCCAGCGTGGTGAGTCCAGCGCTCATCGCCACCGGATTACCAGAGAGGGTACCGGCTTGATACACCGGACCCAACGGTGAAAGTTTTTCCATGATGGCACGCTTGCCACCGAACGCACCCACCGGCATGCCACCGCCGATAACTTTACCCAAGGTGGTTAAATCGGGTTTGACCTTGTAATGTGCCTGCGCACCACCCAAGGCAACACGAAAGCCGGTCATCACTTCATCAAAGATCAATACGCTATTATTGCGGTCACACAAATCACGCAGGCCTTGCAAAAATCCCGGCACTGGCGGCACACAATTCATGTTACCGGCGACGGGTTCAACAATGATGCAGGCGATCTGATCCGGATATTGCGCGAAGGCATCACGGATTTGTTCGAGGTCATTAAATTGTAAAGTCAGCGTGTGTTTGGCCAGATCCGCGGGCACACCCGGTGAGGTGGGTACACCCAAGGTCAACGCGCCGGAACCGGCCTTGACCAACAGTGAATCCGCATGACCGTGGTAACAACCTTCGAATTTTATGATCTTGTCGCGGCCAGTGTAACCCCGCGCCAAACGAATTGCGCTCATGGTTGCCTCGGTACCGGAGCTGACCATGCGCACCAGATCCATCGACGGCACCAATTGGCAAACGCGTTCCGCCATGGTGCTCTCCAGTTCCGTGGGTGCGCCAAAGGTCAGGCCATGACGCATGGTCTCGGTAATCGCCGCAAGCACTTGTGGGTGGGCATGACCGGCAATACACGGGCCCCAGGAGGCAACGTAATCAATGTATTTTTTGCCGTCTTCATCAAACAGATACGCACCTTGCGCACGTTTAAAAAAGATCGGATCACCACCGACACCTTTGAAGGCGCGCACCGGTGAATTCACGCCACCGGGGATGTGTTGTTGGGCCTGGATAAACAAATCGTGCGAACGGGTCATGCGGGTTCCTTCAAATTACTAAGTGGCTATTGTAAGTCAGCCTTGCTGGATAGGAAATATGTATATCACAGTGGCAGGGATGATGCACAAGGATGTGCAATGGCCGAGAAAATACCAACATGCCTCTGAACAATTTGCAAGATGGCGACATCAACGAACCATCTCCCCCTTTGAAAAAGGGGAAACAAGGGAGATTTTTATATTCGGCGCAGTGCAAATCCCCCTAACCCCCCTTTTGCAAAGGGGGGAACAATACGCCGACCGTATTAAAGCGTTATTAAACAAGGTGGACAGAAATTCGGAACAGTTATTTAGCGCTTTGAAACAACTCACTGTATGCGTATGCCGCCGCTTCAATATCACGTTGGCCGAACACCCCATGAATCGCCGCGACCATATCGGCACCGGCTTCGATTAATGCCAAGGCATTGTCCGGGGTGACACCGCCAATGGCAACAATCGGCACGGACAATTGTTGTCGCGCCTCAGTTAATATTGACAACGCCGCTGCCGGTGCCTGCGGTTTGCTGCGTGACGGATAAAACCGGCCAAAGGCAATATAATCTGCTGTTTGTTGAATCGCCGTGGTTGCCAGCGATAGATCATTGTGACAGGAAACACCGATGATCTTTGTCGCTCCCAACTGTGCCCGTGCCTTTGCTATGGCCATGTCAGTTTGACCTAAATGCACACCGTCGGCATCCACAGCGAGGGCGAGTGCGACATCGTCATTGATCAAGAACAGCGCCGTATAGTGATGGCAAAGTGTCTTGAGCGCAGCGGCGATGTTGTGCCGTTGTAATTCACTCGATACTTTATCGCGATATTGAATAACCCGTGCGCCACCGCGTAATGCGGATTCAACCATGACGGGCAGATCGTGCTGTTGCACCAGTGCGGTGTCGGTGATGGCATACAGTCCATGCAGTTGTGCGAGGCGTCGTTGTTTAGTCATCGGCAAGCAGTGACCGTCGCGGCAACCACTGCCCGGCACTCAAGCGATAGGCCTGGCGCAAGGTGGCGAGCGTATAACTTTGTGCTTGCGTAATGGCGGCGCGCAATTCCATGCCTTGCGCGATGAAGGCGGCAATGCTGGCGGTGAAGGTACAACCCGAACCGTGATACTCCTGCGGCAGGCGTTCGCTGTGGAAAACAAAGGGGGGTGCAGTGGTTGTATATAGCGTGTGGATCACCTCGGGCGTTGCCTCATGACTGCCTTTGATCAAGACATGTCGGCAACCCGTTGCTAACAGCGCTTGTGCGCAGATGGCGAGATCATTGTGTTGCGCGAGTTGGCGGGCCTCAATGCTGTTGGGCGTGACTAACAACACGCGCGGCAATAAGCGGTGCAGGATGGCATCTGTGACACCCTCATCGATCAGTACCGCGCCCGCACCACCGGCCAATACCGGATCAAAGATCACCGGCACCTCAGGATAATCGATCAAGATACTGTGGATTGCCTCCAGCGCGGCGATTGTGCCTACCATCCCAATCTTGATGGCGTACACCTGGATATCGTTGAGCACGACGCGGGCTTGTTCTTCCATGAGCAGCGCATCGGCGGGGACAAAGCGTTGCACGCCCCGTGTATTTTGTACGGTGTGGGCGGTGATAATGGTGGTGGCATGGCAACCGCAATAACCAATCGCTTCTATGTCAGCTTGAATCCCGGCGCCACCACTGGGATCATGTCCGGCAAAGACCAGCACCGTTTTCATGACTTAGCCTTGCGCCGCCGCAACTTGCATACTGGCGAGTAAATTGTTCGCGGCATGCAGGAAGATCGGTAAGAGGATGGAACGGCTTCGCCAACGCGCAATACCCAGAATCAGACCGAAAATAAAAACCATTACCATTTCCTGCCAGGCATATTGAAAATGGATCACGGCCCACAGCAATGCCGTGAGTATGATCGAACCGGAGACCCCCAGTGGTGTTGGCGAAAATCCCGCGTATAAAAAACCACGAAACAGCAGCTCCTCAAATACCGGTGCCAGAAGAATAACCGTGATCAACAAAAATATTTTATTGTCGGCGCTGGCATAAGCCTGCTGCATGAAGTCGGGAATGGCATCACGCCCTATATATTGGTATAACAATTCCGATAGGAATACAAATAACCCAAGCACGATTAACCAGAGTAAGCCTTGCCGCCAGTGGAAAGGATGCAGGCCAAGATAATCGCGGACGGTAATATTGTTACGCAAGCGGCAGAAGAGCAGGAGCAGGCCCACTCCCACCACCGAGCGGACGCTGACGATAAAAGACAAAAAGTTACCGTCATTTATCAATTGCGCAAATTGTGCTTCAAACAATTTTGTTATGGCCTCGACATCCTCACTGTCTGTTGGGATAACAATCTGTTGGAATACATAAGCAATACTACTGATGACTTCTGTAATGCTCAGGATCACCATGAGCGCCAGGGTTAAACCGACCGTGGCCCCAAAACCCCAAGGTTGATTTGTCGTTGTCATGTCAGTTCGGCACAAAACCGTGGTGACGGGTTTCACCTTCGGGAAGTATGCGTTCCTGTATCCCCCGCCACTTGCCGTCAGCTTCTTTTTCCAGCAACACCTCAATGCCCTGGGCATTGCGCGAACCATCAGCGGCGGTGACGGTTTCCAGCGTCTTGAACATGATGCGATTAACAGTGGTGGCACGTACTTGCGAACCGTTGCAGGCAACACGGCGTATCAGGTTATTAGTGAATTCATGTTGACACTGGTTAGCCCAACTGGCGTAATCAATCAGGTCAAAGCCCGGCATCCCCGTGAGCTTGACGTTACGCGAGATCAAGTCCAGATGGGCGTTGAGGTCCTTGGCGGCAACGGTGCGTGACACCTCGTTGAGCCATTGTTTGATGGTATCTTCTGACATGTGCGTCTTTGGGTAAGAAAATGTAGCCGCCATTGTAGCGTGACTCGGCTTTCCTTTCTTGAGAATATCACTTGGCAGCCTGTTGAAAAACGCGCTGAGGGGCGCATCGCGGCGTTGGAAACGAACTCAAAATGCTCATTTACTCCGTGTAAACTGCGCTTTTTCGTCCGTTT
>JANNJI010000810.1:0-4440 GCA_031405795.1 Gammaproteobacteria bacterium | reverse complement strand
TTTACTTTAGGTGGCCGCAGCCCTAAATCGCGAAATAGAAGAATCCTGGATTAGCGGGGACGGCGCAATAACACATACAAGGCCCCGTGCCCCCCATCTACCGGGCGCGCAGAACAAAAGGCCAGGACTTCATCACGTTGTTGCAGCCAGTGGTTGACGTGCGTTTTGAGGACAGGCTGCTTGTTGATGGAGCCATGTCCCTTGCCATGGATAATACGAACACAGCGCTGCTGATGATTAATACAGGTCGCGAGGAAATGCGCAAGCGCCTCACGCGCCTCAACCCGTGTTTTCCCGTGTAAATCCAGTTCGGCCTGAATACGGTATTGACCTCGGCGCAGCCTGCGCATGAGGGTGGGCGCCACCCCATCACGCATAAAGATACTTTCCTCACCTGTTGGTAGGGCCTCATCTTCCCAGGGGTCGGATAACAGCAGTGATTGTATGATCTCTTGTTCATCGCGCAGTCGTTGGTTTGGTTGCGGCTTACTGCGTTGTGCATAGGGCTTGATTTTGTCTTGTGGCAGAGGCCGGGTGCCAGCCACCGATTCCCGGAACAGGGCGCGTTCTTCCTCGCTTAATTCTTTTTTACTCATCGGGGATGCAGGGTTGATAACGTGTCGGTGTCGGAGTTTTCCAGTATAGTACGCATGTCCTGCGTAAGGATACATATCCACTCCCAACTCAAAATAGTGTGAATTCACATGCACATTCTAATAAGCAATGATGACGGTTATGAAGCTCCCGGTATTCAGTGTCTGGCACAGGCCTTGGCGGCAGTGGCCCGCTTGACGATTGTGGCGCCGGATCGCAACCGGAGCGGGGCGAGCAACTCACTCACGCTTGAACACCCTATTCGCGCCCACACCATGCCAAATGGTGTTATTCGTGTGGATGGAACCCCCACCGATTGTGTGCATCTGGCCATTACCGGATTGTTGGCGGAAGAACCGGATATGGTCATTTCCGGCATCAACGCGGGCGCTAATTTGGGTGATGATGTGTTGTATTCCGGTACGGTGGCGGCGGCCATGGAGGGGCGCTTCTTGGGGTTGCCAGCGATCGCGGTTTCCCTGGTCGGCGCCAATCCCATTCATTACGAAACTGCCGCGCGTATTATTGTAAGGTTGGTGACCCATTTACAGAGCAAACCCTTGCCTACTGATACCATCTTAAATGTGAATGTTCCGGATCGACCTTATGCGGACATTGCGGGGCTGCAAACAACTCGCCTGGGATATCGCCACAAAGCGGAGCCGGTGGTGAAGGCCAAGGATCCCCGGGGTCGGGATATCTATTGGGTAGGCCCGGCAGGTGAGGAGGCGGATGCAGGCCCAGGTACGGATTTTCATGCGATTCGCGCTGGATTTGTGTCGGTGACACCCTTACAGGTTGATTTAACACGTTATGCCGCTATGCAAGAATTACAGATCTGGTTGGCCGGAGTGAAATGACCATGCTGGATACGCAAGGCATCGGGATGACGTCGCAACGTACGCGGGATCGGTTGATCGCGCGCCTGCGGGAAAGCGGTATCACGGATGAACGCGTGTTAGAGGTCCTGCGGCAGACCCCACGTCATTTATTCATGGATGAGGCCATTGCCACCCGTGCCTATGAAGACACTGCTTTGCCCATTGGTTATGGACAAACTATTTCGCAGCCCTATATTGTGGCGCGGATGACCGAAGCCATATTACTGGACACACTGCCACGCCGTGTACTGGAGATTGGTACCGGCTCAGGATACCAAACGGCCGTGCTGGCAAGATTGATAGAGCAGGTGTACAGCGTCGAGCGGATTGGTGCGTTATTGAGTCAGGCGCGCCAACGCTTGGCAAAACTACAGTTAACGAATATTCAGTTTCGGCTGGGTGATGGTTATGAAGGATGGGCAAAACATGCCCCGTTTGATGCAATTCTGGTTGCTGCCGCGCCGGAGCAGATCCCCGAAGGTCTGCTCGCACAATTAGCCGATGGCGGCAAACTGGTTATCCCTTTTGGTAAAAACCAAGAACAACGACTCACGGTGATAACCCGTAAGGGTGACGATTTTATCCATCGACCCATGGACTGGGTGAGTTTTGTCCCGTTAGTCAAAGGTATGGATTGAGTTTTAGCAAACCACCATGTATCGCTATTCACCTTATTTTGTATTGCCTTTCATTTTTCAATTAGGGTTATCGGCGTGCTCGCAAGGGAGTAACTCCTATAGTTACGGTTATTATTCAGGCAAGGTTTCTCCAGAGATACCGGCATCGTCCCGCCCCGTACCCGTGGCGGTAACAAAACCTGCGAATACAGAGGTTCATCTGGTAAGCAAGGGTGAAACCCTGTATTCCATCGCATTCTTATATGGTTATGATGTGCGAGATGTTGCGCGATGGAATAATATTTTCCCACCCTATACTATTTACCCCAAACAACAATTGCGTCTTACCGCGCCCCCGACGCCAACACAGCCCTCGCTTGTTGCTGTGCCTTATAACGATTCATTTACTGAGGGCAAAAAAAATCCACTGCCGCCAAAAGAAAAAAACGAGACGCCCGAAGTATTCGCAACTGTGACGGGTGATGCAAAAATCAGTTGGCAGTGGCCAACAAATGGTAAGATAATCGGAACTTATTCGGCGAACGACTCAGGTAAAAAAGGCGTGGATATCGTCGGCCAGGCACGGCAGCCAATATATGCTGCTGCGGATGGGCGAGTGGTATATAGTGGCAACGGTCTGCGTGGTTACGGTAATCTGGTAATTATCAAACATAACGAGACCTATTACAGCGCTTATGCCCATAACGACCGACTTCATGTTCAGGATGAACATATGGTAAAGAAAGGGCAACGCATAGCCGATATGGGAAATAGCGGTACCGACAAGGTAATGCTGCATTTTGAAGTTCGTCGCGAAGGTAAACCGGTAGACCCACTGCTGTATTTACCCAGGCGACGTTGATGCATACGCAGGTGGTTAAAGTATGAGGGAACGTAGTGAGCGTGGCGAGGCTGAAATTGAGCCTGTAGCGGAAGGCGATATTCCTGAGCCTGAAGAAGGTGATGTTCTCGACGATGCTGAAGAAGCACTTCTTCTTGAGGAAGAGGGTGATGTCCTCATTGAAGAGACACCGGTGGTTGCGGAGGTGGAAAACGTTTTCCAAGCCGGCGAAATGCCGGAAGGTCAGCTTGATGCAACGCGCCTGTATCTGAGCGAAATTGGTTTTTCCCCCTTACTGACCGCACAAGAAGAAGTATTTTATTCCCGGCTGGCGCAAAAAGGCGAGGAGTCGGGTCGCAAAAAAATGATCGAAAGCAATTTGCGTCTGGTGGTGAAGATTGCAAGGCGTTATTTGAACCGGGGCTTGGCACTGCTGGATTTGATCGAAGAGGGTAACCTCGGCCTCATTCGTGCGGTGGAAAAGTTTGACCCTGAGCGCGGTTTCCGCTTTTCTACCTATGCGACCTGGTGGATTCGTCAGACTATCGAACGCGCAATCATGAATCAGACCCGCACCATTCGACTACCAATCCATGTGGTCAAGGAAATTAATATTTATCTGCGCGCCGCCCGGCATTTGGCGCAAACCCGCGATCATGAACCCAGTCCGGAAGACATCGCCCAGATGCTCGACAAGCCGATTGAAGATGTAAAACGCATGCTCGGCCTGAATGAACGGATTACCTCAGTCGATACGCCGATGGGCCGTGATGCTGACAATGCCGTGTTGGATGGTATTCCCGACGAAAACAATGTTGATCCTGTGCTGTTACTGCAAGACGATGACGTTCGCGCCAATATCGAACAATGGCTGACACAACTTACCGATAAACAACGCGAAGTCGTCGAGCGCCGTTTTGGTCTGCATGGTCATGATGTATCGACGCTGGAAGAGGTGGGTAACAGCATCGGTGTCACCCGTGAACGTGTTCGCCAAATCCAGATTGAGGCCTTGCGTAAGTTGCGTGAGATCCTTGAGAAGGAAGGTTATTCCGGCGAGGCGTTGTTGCGTTAATGCTAATGGTCAATCATTAACAGCGCTGCGGCGACCTTTCTGCCTTCGGCGGCCAGCAGATTATAGGTTCGACAGGCAGCAGCGGTATCCATTACTTCAATCCCCACCCGATGTTGTTGAGAGTGCGCCAGTAGGTGTGGTGCTGGGAACCGTAGTCGCTTACCGGTACCCAGTAAGATAACATCGGGCCGCAGTGCTAATACCTCATCAATGTGTGCATCGGTAATATCCTCCGATTGTTGCGGTGTCCAGTCAGTGATGAGCTGATCGGCAGTAATAATGAAGCTCGTTTGCAGGATGAGAGGCGCCGCGTTCGGAAATGCCGGGCTGGTGGTGGCGATGATATGGATGCTGCCAGGCTCATAACGCACGATACGGTTTGAGTTGGCATTATCGCGACTGAATTTCACAAAATACCCGGCTTCTTTCTTT
>JANNJI010000809.1:0-3499 GCA_031405795.1 Gammaproteobacteria bacterium | reverse complement strand
GGTCGATTGCGCCGCGGAATACGACGGTTTGCTTTATTTTGTAAATAAGCGTCATGGTATTGAAGTCATTGATGTGGCAAGTGGCGTGAAAGCCGCAAACTATCCGCGTTACTTTTACGATACTGCCTGCAGTATCGCCGTAAACGCTACGCACATCGCGGTGTGCAGCAACTTAGGGGTGGAAATCTATCGCCATGAACGCGGGAAACACGCGGAGTTTGACACGCTGCTGGGTGCGGGGGAAAAATCCATTCCCTATGCCTGGGCAAAAGACGCGGTGTTCGATGGCGATGATTTGTATGTCGCCGCCGGAAACGCCGGTTTAATCGTGTACCGTATAGCCGAAACGCAAAGTCCCACGTTGGTGAGCGCGCTGTCTTTGGCAGTGACAAAACCCTTTGTTGATCGGGTCGTTAAAATCGAAAACCGTCTATACCTTGAGGTACAAGGCGCGTTGTGGATCGTCGATGTGGCCGATTCTGCCCATCCACAATCACTGGCGTTTTACCTAGGTTCGGAAAAAAGTTATTTCGCACTGCCTCCGATGCTCACCGAAGATAGCTTGTTATTCGCTGACCGGGAAGAACCGGTGCTTTGGGCCTTTGATAAAAAAACCGGTTTGCCAGCGGAAAAAATATGCGCGCTAAGCGACGGTCAGGGTGGCAGTGTTTCTTTATACTATCTAAAAGATACTTATTTGCTGTCTGAGCAGGCTTTTTTAGCCGTTTCCAAGCATGGTATTTTCCGCATTGAAAAAATACCCTGTCCAGAATTGTCTTCGGGACCGTTGGACCAAATTCGCACGCTGGAAAATGCCTTGTACACTAAAGTAATGGATGCCGTGCAAGCCTACGCCAGCGCCAGCATCGATTGCGATATAGGCGCATTAATGCTGGAGTTTTCAAACAAAAAACTGGAACTTTGCCTTATTGCCCCGCGGGATTTAGCCGGTATCCAAGGTTATTCCAATACCACATTGGCGAAGGAAAGCCTTGACCCGGTTGAGCTAGGTTTGGATTGGGTGCTACCGGACACTTGGCCACACGACCGTCTTGTGGAAAAAGATCTTAAAAACGCCCAACGTGCCCTATTGGAATCGGTGATGGAACGCGTTGCTACCACAGACATGGAATGCTACTACAAGCAAAACCTGTATCTCATCATCGAAATGTACAATGAAAGCATTGACCGGAATTCCACATTTGTTTATAAAATTTTGCGTAAATAAACCCATTGTTTTGCGACGAGCAAGTTCAAGAGAGTGTTCGACGCTAACCCCCTGACTATTTTCAGGTGTTACAATTATTAAAAGTGTTACCGCCAGCCAAAGTTGCACCCGGCAACAAGCTCGCTGTTTGACGGATTAATAGAGAACCCGCCAGCTTGACGCAAGTGGTTGCGCAGCCTGTTAGTTTGCCTGACGACCGCAAAGCGGGGAATGTGGGGTTTGCAGGGGGAAATTATTCTCCCCTCAGCAAATTGTTATTACTTAATCATCGAAAATTCTCCGCCAGCTGGATGACCTGCTGCGCGAAGAGTTGTTGGATGCGCCGCCGGAGTTAGCAGTATTTTGTTTAATGCTGCAGGGTAGCGCCGCAACAGGTATGATTTCAATTTTAGACTCTTCCAGTCGATTGCGCAGATTCGGAAAAGTGGCATCCACCATTTTTTGGGCATTGGCAAAATTGGCGGTGGCACTGACCTTGGCGTTTTTACCTGTACCTTCGAATTTCAGATCGCCCAGATAGATTACTTTGCCCGGCTTGACGTCAAAACTAACCGTTAAACCACCGTCACAGGGGCCAAGATCAGCGCTGGTCCAGCTATCGCGAAAGATATCAGTGATGGCATAAGTGCTTTTATGTTTAGTGGATAAATGCAACGTGATATAAAAGGCGACTTGATGATAGGACGCGCTCGAAATACGTTGCGGCCCATAGCGAAACTGACCGCCGCTACGGTCTCCGGTGACGGCCCTGATTCTCAGGTTATTGTCCAGGCCAATGACAACAATCCCGTGTTCATCATTTGCGCCCAACTGGATATTTGTATCGAATTTTTTTGTGCTGGTAACCGTGCAAGAACCCAGTAACAACAACGCAGCGAACAACCACCATTTCCCGTACATGAACGACCTCCAGCGTGAATGCATGGATTAGCATAGCGTGTGCATTCTGAACTTGTCCAGCAGATTGTTGTTGCAATCAATGGATCAGTTTTTATTTACTGGCAGCAATCTATTTTTTGGCTTCCACCTCTCCGTAACCCTTGATCTGTCCTTCCGTTACGCCGGGTTGTGTGAGTAAATCGTGGTCACGCACAAAGGCTTGATGACGTTCATTGCAATTTAACAGTAACCACTGTTCCGGTTTCCAATTCTGTGGGGGCGATACTTTTTTAAAGCGTGAGGTATCGTCCAATTCATCGCATTGAAAAACGATCCCTTGGTCACGTCCCTTAATATTGGCTTGGCACGACCCCTCGGCAAGATATATTACATTAGATATTTTTGTATCTTTTGGTAGTTTAACTTCGTCTAGTTGTTGAGGACTTAATGACAGATATTCATCCACAGCCACCACCGTATAAAAAATGTTAATAGAGCTGTGGGTTTTACTCCAGGGGTGGTAGATGCCATTGGCTATCGTGCATTCGATCTTATCATTGAGTGCCCTTAAGGATTTAAACCCTTGGATTTTTGTCGTTCCGTTTTTATCTGCACCTACATTGATGACGGGTTGCGGATATTCCCCGCTCCAGAAGGCATAGGCCAGACGCGTCTGTGTTTTGCCCTCCCGGGTGACAGGTAGTTGATACGCTAAAATTTCGGCGCGTAGGGTGGTTAGCATACTCAGTAATATTATTATTACGCTTAATTTTAATCTCATATTTTGCTATGCCTTATTTTATCTCACGGCCTAAGATGATTTTTTTACAGTATCCCCTGTTGTCCGCAGATGAAGACTTATGGGTTTGACATACAGTTTAGCGTATCTTCAGGCGGCATAAAAATATTTTTCCGTTTTTATTTTAAGTAAAGCTGATTCTGTGATCACGGTATTTGTTGCTATTTGCAATGTTCGAATCGTAATTCGCACCACAGGTTCATGTAATTAAACCACTGGCGGTGTTAACGTAGTGAAAAACCTCACACTCCACGTTTGGCATAAGATTCGCAATGTATACAACGACCAACAAACGGAGGATAAGCCATGCGATTCAAATCTATTATTACAGGTACTGCACTAATTTTAAGTAGTGTACTTACCGCACAGGCGGCAGAATTGCCTAAATGCATTACCAGTCACTATCCAAATAAAGTTATCAAGACGCAACAAATTGTTTTTGACGCACCGGAGATTGCCGAACGTGGCGATATCGTGCCGGTACGCATCGACAAGGTGCTTGGTCTGTCAGCCAATGTGACTGTGCGAGAGCTAAGCCTGTTTAGCGAATACCGCAAGGAACCATTGGCGACATTTGTATTTAACAATGCTGT
>JANNJI010000808.1:0-3678 GCA_031405795.1 Gammaproteobacteria bacterium | reverse complement strand
CAGGGTACCCCCGCAGATTTAATTCAGCAGCATATCGAGCCCCACGTGATCGAAATTTATGGCAGTGGTCTTGATGCCTGGCTGCCGACAATTAATATGGCCTATGTGGCACGGCTCGAACGCGCCGGGGAAACGGTGTTTTTGTATTTGCAGGATGAACAGGCAATCCTGCATGGGCTCGCCCAGCATCATGACCTGCAGTTTATGCATCGTGGTGCCAATCTTGAGGATGTCTTCTTGAAACTCACTGGCCGGGAGTTACGCGAATGACCGCCGTGTACGATATCCCCGCCTGGCGCCGCTGGTTCCCGGTGTGGTCACGCAATTTTCGCGTCTGGCGCAAGTTACTGGGTGCGGCAGTGCTGGGTAACATTGGCGAACCTTTATTGTATTTATTTGCAATGGGCTACGGGCTCGGCAGTTTTGTGGGCCACATGGAGGGCGTGTCGTACATGAGCTACCTGGCGGCGGGCATGGTCTGTGCCAGCACAATGACGACGGCGTCTTTTGAGGGCATGTATTCGGCTTACACACGGATGGCGGTGCAGGGCACATGGGCCGCCATGTTGAGCACACCGTTGTCGTTGCGCGATATTCTGGTGGGTGAGATCGTCTGGGCCGGAACCAAGGGGTTGTTCAGTGCTATCGCGATCATATTTATCGCCATCCTATTGGGGCTGGTTGCCGATTGGCGGGTTATTTGGGTCTTTCCCGTCGCCGCACTATTAGGGATGTGTTTTGCCTCCATGGCCCTGGTGGTAACGGCGGTGGCGCGCAGTTACGATTTTTTCTTGTACTATTTCACCCTGTTGGTCACCCCGATGCTGTTATTAAGCGGAGTTTTTTTCCCTATCGGCGGGATGCCCGATCCCATCCAGATCGGGGCAAAACTCTTGCCGTTGTATCATGCCATTGCACTGATTCGCCCGTTGATGCTGGGCCAGATTCCAACAGATATCGTCCTGCATTTGGCGGTACTTTGTGTATACCTCGTCGTGCCCATACCCCTGGCCAACCGATTGATCCGACAACGCTTAATCAGCTAGAAACTTCAACTATAACAGGTAGTTGATCACCTTTACGCAAGCTACCAGTGTTCCCCCTGTGTGCATTAGTTTCATCTGCTTGACAATACTCGAGAAGATTAATATATTAGCAACTACTTAATCACTGTTCTTGCATAAGTGCAGTGATTTTTACCCCTCCATCCTCCTAATGGTGGTATTAGATAAGGCGCGGTCTCCCCCTTGACCGCGCCTATTTTTTTGCCTGATATCCCAGTTAATCGCGATGAGGGGCTTGTTTAACACGCGGTTTTTCATTACCATTTCGCTCCTTTTTGGCCCGAAGTGGTTTCTTTCCGAAGTTGAGGCATTTAATGAAAACGTTTTCCGCCAAGCCGCACGAAGTCAAGCGCGACTGGTATCTAATTGATGCAACCGATCTGGTGCTTGGTCGCCTGGCCACCGCAGTCGCGAGTCGTCTGCGTGGCAAGCATAAAGCAGAATTTACTCCCCATGTGGACACCGGTGATTACATCATCGTGGTCAACATCGACAAGGTACGCCTGACGGGTAGTAAAGAGACAGACAAAATGTATCACCATCACACCGGTTACATCGGTGGTCTGAAGACCATCTCTGCTGAAAAGCTTCGCATCAAGGCCCCGGAACGTATGCTCGAGATCGCAGTGCGCGGCATGTTGCCGAAAAATCCGCTGGGTCGTGACATGTTTCGTAAACTCAAGGTGTATGCAGGTGGTACGCATGAACACGCTGCACAACAACCGCAAGAACTGAAGATTTAATCAAAAGGTATTTTGATCTATGGCGCTACAACAATTTTATGGTACAGGTCGTCGCAAGAGCTCAACCGCGCGTGTGTTTTTAACCCCCGGTAGCGGCAAGATCATCGTCAACAAGCGGGCACTGGATGTGTATTTCGGTCGCGAAACAGCCCGAATGATCGTTCGTCAGCCGCTGCAGATGTCGAATACAGAAACCAAGTTTGACATCATGGCGACGGTGGCCGGTGGTGGCAATAGCGGCCAGGCTGGCGCCATTCGTCACGGTATTACCCGCGCGCTCATGCAATATGATGAAACCCTGCGTAAATCCCTGCGCAAAGCCGGTTTTGTCACCCGCGATGCGCGTGAAGTTGAACGTAAGAAAGTCGGTTTCCGTAAGGCACGTCGGCGTCCGCAATTTTCCAAACGTTAATACACGGCGTACTTTGCTGCTGGTATTCCTGTCCAGCAGCGAGGTACGAGGGCGAACGCTTAATAGGTTGATATCTGGAAAAACAATGTATGGATGTATTGGCGAGATTGGAGGCACATTTGCTGATGATCTGTTGACTGGTACCCGTGACTTTACACCAGCTAAATATTTGCCAAGATCAAATTCCCAAGTCCTGCAAAATCGATTCTTTCAAATAGTACACAGCAGTATGCAGGTGAAGCGGACAGCATCCATGTCCGGTTTTGCAAATTACCCAAGGTTCATTTTGAAAATGAACTCGTCACTCGCGTTGTGTAACTGAGTCTCTCTTTGGGGGATCGTCCAATGGTAGGACTACGGACTCTGACTCCGTCAATCTAGGTTCGAATCCTAGTCCCCCAGCCAGGTAATTAATAAGGCCCGCATGGTGCGGCCTTATTTGTTTAGCCCAGTGAGGGATATCTGGTTGGGTATTCCACATACTTTATTCAATTAACTACTGATTTTCCCATCGTATACCATTACCCGTGAGTAACGCAAATGAGAATGATTTGCATTATTGATAAAGCTGTTATATATTTTGCCTCATTAAATTAGTAATTATTAATAAATTGATGAGGTAACTATGCGTAATCTGTTGAATTTAAATATTTTTTCTTTGTTGTTATTACCATTGAGTAGCTTTGCGGATGAGGTCCCTTCGGATTTGCGCGACGAGGTGGATAAACTTAAAAGACAAAATCAAATTATCCTCGAGCGACTCGACGCCACTATCGAACAATTGGAAAAGACGCATCGACAAGCCAATTCCGCCAGCCATTTTGGCGGCTACGGGGAGATGCACTACAACAACCTGGAGAATAAAAAATCGTCCGGTGTTGATAAGGACGAACTTGATTTTCACCGTTTTGTTCTGTTCTTTAGTCATGACTTCTCGGATCGGATCCGCTTTTTTTCCGAACTGGAACTCGAACATGCCCTGGTGAAAGATACGAGCAATGCCTCCGGTCCTGGAGAAGTGGAACTGGAACAGGCCTATGTGCAATTTGATATTGGTGATAATCAACATGCCACCGCTGGTTTATTCCTGGTGCCGGTCGGTATTATCAATGAGACACACGAGCCACCCACTTTTTACGGCGTTGAGCGCAACCCAGTGGAGACCAATATCTTACCGACCACTTGGTGGGAGGGTGGTGCATTATATAATTGGCGTTTCGGCAATGGGGTGAGCGTGGATATCGCCATGCACTCAGGTTTGAAAGCCGCGTCAAGCAGCAACTATGCGATACGTAGTGGTCGGCAGAAAGTCGCAAAAGCCATTGCGAGCAACGCCGCTTATACCGCGCGGGTAAAGTGGACCGGTGTTGCCGGACTTGAAGTGGCCGCGACACTTCAGCACCAAACGGACATCACCCAATCCACGGATGCCACCGCTGGTGCGGCAAATTTGATCGAG
>JANNJI010000807.1:0-3951 GCA_031405795.1 Gammaproteobacteria bacterium | reverse complement strand
GAGCGGGAATTTAACGAGGTTCGGGATGAACTGCTGGACAGACTTGATCACATCGAAAAAGTAATGATAGGTGTACCGTTCTTTAATGGCGACGCGTTTTCATTAGTCGATGCCAGTTACGCGCCACTACTCCGACTCCTGGAATACCTCAATGAGTTAAAACCAGGGACCTTGGACGCAGTACGTCATCCTAAAATCAATACCTGGAAGAATAATCTTCTGACGTTGTCTACAGTCAGGCGATCCTGTGTTCCGGAGTTCAAAACGCTTTACCATCAGCAACTCTGGCAACGGCAGGGATATATATCGACCTTCCTGGATAAAACAAAACACGCGGCTATTGTAAAAAAGAGTATTTATTGATTACGTCAAATCAGGCATGAACCGGCATCTCTCCAGCACTCACGCACCAACCCCGTTTTCACGAAACCCCGCTACGCGAGCGGTTATCGCAGAGTAGTGTCACCCACCCGACACGGATAGAGGAATCAATGGGCCAGGCAACCTGAAAATAACAATCACAAAACCATGTTTCAAGTACCCTGGCCCCCTGATTCGGTGTCGTTATGCCGCCACTAGCATTAGCTTAGCAACACGTTTAACACGACGTTTCTTTTTTGGTTTGTTGAGCTGTTTATCGGCTTTCTCGATGGCCGACATATAGACAGACGCCTGCTTGAGTGGAGTTTTCACTGCATTCAGTTCTTCGGCGTTGACAGCGGCGGCGGCACGTGACTTGTCCCCTGCCGTTTTAACTGCCGCCAGCTCTTTCTTGATTGAACCAAGCATCTTGCGGTTTTCCGCATTCGGCATTTTCTTTAACTGACTTGCTGCGGTTTTCTTTTTTCTGCTTAACATCGCTCGTTGCTTTGAAAATCGCTTGTTTTCAGCCAGCAGCTTTTTTCTGTCTTTGGCGAGGGAATTTGCAGCCATCTCACCATTTTTTACTACCGTTGATAAATTCTCAGTTGCCACCTGGAGCATGTTTGCAAGTGAGGACCCTTTTACCATTTTCTTTGCTTTTGCCATTCTCGACCACCTTTTATCGTTAAAAGAATTTAGTTTAGCACGTTTCAAACAAACACACAGCATAACGCCCGATGTTCGGCATTGATGTAAAAAATCACTCCGATTACACTACGACAACAAGTCTTTTTAGTGATGCCAATTACGTGGTTTTATTGTTTTTTCACTGTATTGCTATAAGTACGCCAACCACCATAAGCGCTGATATCGGTGGCTTGTTTTTCTATATAACTTTCGCAAATAAACCCTGTTTCCCAGCAGCCATCCGCCAATTCAACTTTACCCAGACCAAGCGGGTGCGGGATGCCCGCCAGAAAGCTGCCCATATTTTCATACGGCATATTCCATATTTCCACTTCGATGGCATGGCCACCTTGCCCAACACGAATCATTCCCGGCCGTTGCGGCGGTCCACCGGGTAAGGCCAGGAGTTTATAGTGCGGTGCCGATTTACACTGTTTGACGAAAGTTGCCTTGCGCTCCAATAACTGATGGTTCAGCGCTAAACCGGACATATGCGCCCCACAGACGACGAGATTGAGACAGGCATTCGATACCGTGTGATCCGCTGCACTCACCGGCAAAACCCAGGGCGTCGCGCCCAGCGCGAGTGCTTGTACTTGTTGGAATTGTTGCGCGTATGCCAGCAGGAGTTGATCGCAGAAGGTGTTGGCGACCAGTGTGACGCCAAAGGGTAAACCACTATCGGTAAATCCCGCTGGCACGGCAATCGAACAATAGTCGAGTAAATTCATGTAATTGGTGTAGTAACCAAGGTTGGAATTCAATTGCACAGGATTGTGCAAGACCGCGTCGATGGTATAAATGGTACCGGTGGTTGGCGTCAGCATAAAATCAACAGGTGCCAATAGCGCATCCGCTTGTTTCTTATAGACCTGACGTTGATAATCGGCAGCAAAGGCCTGCGCGGCAGTATTGTCTTTGCCGGACGCAATAATTCGACGGGTGACGCCGAGTAATGCCTGTGGCCGTTCATCGATCAAGGGTTGGCAGGCCAGATAACGTTCTGTTACCCAGGGTCCTTCGTACAGTAACCTGGCGGTATTAATGAAAGGTGCAAAATCAATTTCCTGTTTACTGCCGCCCATTTTTTCGAGCCGTGCAACAGCCTGTTGAAATAAGTGTTGATACGCAGCGTTACCGAAGAATTCCAGTTGTTCCTTTTTAGGAATAGCAAAACTAAAGGCCTTTTTTGCCGCTTGTGCTTTTGTATTGGTGACTGGATTTATCCGGGCATAGGCATCGTTGGCATCGTAACTTGCCGTCAGATTAAAGAGAATTTGTAAGTCGGCGGTGGTGGTAGCAAATAGGCCGACGCAGTCGAGTGATTTACAGGCGGGGACCACACCCTGATTACTGAGCAGACCACGACTGGGTTTGAGTCCAAGGATATTATTAAACGCCGCGGGCACACGACCGGAACCGGCGGTATCGGTGCCTAAGGCAAAACTGGCCAGGCCCTGTGCCACCACCACCGCCGAGCCGGAACTGGAACCACCGGAAATATAGGCCGGGTTAAACGCATTTTTGGTAGCACCATAGGGTGAGCGTGTCCCCACCAGTCCGGTGGCGAATTGATCCAGATTGGTTTTGCCCAGCGGTATCGCACCGGCATTAATTAACCGTTGGACAACAAAGGCGGATTGAGTTGGGGTATAAGCAAAGGCCTCGCAGGCGGCGGTGGTGGGAATACCGGCCAGGTCAATATTATCCTTGATGGCAAACGGAATACCATACAACGGCAAATCATCGGTTGACCGGCCTTGCAATTTATCGAGATAGGGTTGGATCTCCTCGCTACTCAGCTGATAAATCCAGACGTTGTTATCCATGCGTTGCTGCGCCTGCTGCAATAAATAGTGGATCAGCTGTGCCGGAGTGAAATCCTGATCACGATAATGCTGCCGCAGTTGGGCGATGGTGAGGTTGGTGATATTCATGCGTTTAATTCCAGAATAATAAGACGTTGCCCGGCGGAGACCTGACTGCCTTCGGTTTTGCTGATCGATTTGATGATACCCGCCTCGGCCGCCAGCAGCTCGATTTCCATTTTCATCGACTCAAGTACCACCACCGCCTGACCTGCCTTCACCTTATCGCCGGGCTTCACTAGGATTTTCCAGATATTACCGGCAACGGGGCTTTCGATGGCAACCTGATGATCATTTAATACTTCTTCCAGAGTGAGATCATCTCCTACATGTTGTTCGGTTTCAAAATTGATCTGACCGGAGCTAATCCAACGTTGCAGTTCTTCATCAAAGGCCTGTTGGCGTTTTTGCGTGAACACCTCAATGGCTTGTTTATGTTCTTGTAAATACTGATTATACTGCTTCAAACTAAAATGCGTCGGCTCAATGCGCAGCGGATATTTTCCTTTGGGAAAGTCTTTGCGTATTTGAATCAGTTCCTCAGCACTCACGGGATAAAACCGTATCTGATCAAAAAAGCGCAATAACCAGGGCTGGTCAAACTCACGGGTCTTTCGGTAACGATTCCACATCTGTAAGGTACGGCCAACAAACTGATAACCGCCCGGTCCTTCCATCCCATAGACACACAAATACGAACCGCCGATGCCGACCGAGTTTTCTGCGGTCCAGGTACGGGCGGGATTATATTTGGTGGTGACCAGACGATGGCGCGGATCAAGCGGTGTCGCCACCGGTGCACCGAGATACACATCACCCAGCCCCATTACCACGTAACTGGCGGCAAACACAATGTTTTTGACATCGCCTATGCTGTTCAGACCGTTGATACGGCGAATGAATTCGAGGTTACTCGGACACCAGGGTGCGTCCTTGCGAACCGACTGCATGTATTTTTCAATCGCCAGCCGGGTGGCGGCATCGTCCCAGGACAGCGGTAACCAGACGGTCCGGCTGGGCACCTCAATGTCTG
>JANNJI010000806.1:0-2333 GCA_031405795.1 Gammaproteobacteria bacterium | reverse complement strand
TCACCTCGGTCGTCGCCGCGTCCTTGATGCGATCTTTTTCCAGATGCAGCCGCCCCAGGCTTAAGTAAATGAGTGGTTCATAGAGACGTTGTCCCGTTTCGTCAAGATATTGTGCAATTGTGTACTCGTTGGATTGATAGGCAAAACACAGGCTGGTGGCTCGTAATGTGTCATCCAACAATTCACGATCACTGCCTTCCAGTTCCGGCAAGGTTTGATTAGCCTTGATCATGCCCTGCTGTTGTTTGCGATCCATGATGGCAAAAAAGGCGTTGAGCGCAGGCTTAAAACGATTTTGTTTGAAGTGGGTCCAGCCGTATTTATACATGGCCTTCTCGAAAAAGACCGAATCCTTCTTACCGCTGATGATAGAGGCATAGGCGAGTTCGGCATCTTCAAAGCGGCGTAACAGAAATAACATTTCACCACGGCGGAATTGCACTTCATCGCGGTAACGGGTCGCCGGGTAATGCGCCATGATCTTATCGAAGGTGTCCAGTGCGCGCTGTGTTTGGCCGGTCAGTTCATAAGCTTTGGCCAATTGATAAAGAATCAAATCATTGGCCTGATCATGCGGGTAGGTTTTCAGATAGCTTTGATAGAGTTTAATTGCAGAGAGTGCTTGTTTTTGCCCGTCCCGCGCATCCGTCGTTTCGTCGGAACTAATGTTGGCCTCGCCGGTTTTTAATTCCAGATCCGCCAAGCGCCGCAGCGCCTCGCTGTACAACTTGTTTTCATTGGTGACGGCAAGAAAGTCACGGTAATACTCACGGACCTTGTTCGGATCAATGGCGACATCTAACGTTGGCTCTTCCAGCAGGATTTCGCGCTGTTGCAGGCCACCAATCGTTTCGGCTTGTTTGCTTTTGCTGGAGCAAGCACTCAAGGTGATCAGTGTGGCGATACATAGCCAGCTATTCCTTCGCACGGGTCGCCTCCTTTTCCTTGGTCAAGGCATCATACAGGCGTGCGACGGAGAAACGGGCGCGGATGTGGTAACTTTCCAATTGTTGATGGCGTTGTTGCAGCGCAAGCAGTGCCAGGGTTTGGATGTAACGTTGCTGTTCGGCGATGGCGTTGTCCAATTGTTTTAACAGCACATCAATTTTTTGGTTTGCCGCGCGAATGCGAACATCATGTCCCTGAAAATGTTTTGGTGCATTGTTGGCGGCGGTAACCAAACGGATCTTGGTTTTTTTAACGTCGCTAATGGTTTTGTCGAGGCTCTTTAGTTGTTTCTTTACGTCATACACCCGTATGGGAAACTCCTGGTGAATTTGCCAAAACATAATTCCATACACCATACGATAACGTTCTTGTTCGTCGCCGGGTTGTTCAGTGGAGGCGGTTGGTGTGCCAAACTTAGTCTTGAGCCGGTTCAGGCTATCGATATGACTTTGCTCTTCACCGGTGGTTAAAGCAAAGACATCGTCTTCGGCCTCGATGCGTTGCAGTTCTGCGGCAAGCTTGTTACGTTCTTCCTGCATCTGGCCGATTTGTTGTAAGCGATCATCACTGGCAACGTGGGGCAATTTTTCAAAATAGGCGCGGCGCCGTTCAGACAACATCAGGACATACGAGGGTAACTGGCGACGCCAATTTTGCAAGGTGTACTGCAGGAAATAGAGGTTTTGATAATCTTTGTACGCCTCTTGAAAGGCGTGGGTGGCCATTAACTGATGCAAATAGGGGCTGGTCACTGACTTTGGTAAGCCAAAGGTGTGCACCGGTAACGATGTTTCATCATCATAATTGGCGGGGCGCATTGCCTGAGCTAGTTCGCCATTTTGTACTGCCTTAATAATGCTACCCATCTGGGTAATTTCACTGCTGTAGGTGTCAATGGCTTTTTGATAATTCTGCAAGGCCAGCCGTGGTTTCTCCAGTTTTTCCATCGTGTAGGGAATGGCAAGCAAGGACTCCTGGACAGAGGTGTCAAGTGAGTCGCGAGTCTGTAATTCCAGCCACGGGATGAGCGCTTTTTTATACTGGTTTTGTGCCGTGGCTGACCAGCCCATGCCGAGCAATGCCTTGTTGGACAAAGGTCCTTGCAACCGCACTCGGGCAAAATATTTTTCCGCATCGACAGCTTTGTTATCGCGCATTAAGGCGAAACCCAAGGCCAGGTTGGCTTTATCACGCAAGGCATTGAGTTCGTGATTAATCTTGGCAGGATCCAGATCACCGACCTTGGCAAGCAGGTTGATACCCTCGTCAGTTTTTCCGGCCTTAATAAGGGCCACACCTAAATTGAATTGTGCATATGCCTGCCATTCGTTATCGCCCTTGAAGTTGGTTAATACTTCAATGGCCTTGTCATACTGTTGGTTGGC
>JANNJI010000805.1:0-3769 GCA_031405795.1 Gammaproteobacteria bacterium | reverse complement strand
TGCCGGCAACAGCGGTGCGATGGTTAACGCACGCGGATCTTCCCACGATATCCGCTGACCCTCGCGACCATGCGGTGTCCCATGCCAGGCGATCACACGGTGGAAGTGCAGCCGCACCACTTTATTTGCATAGTCATGTTCGTAGGTCAACCAGGGTAAGGCTGCATCCAACTCAACACCGACTTCCTCATGCAGTTCGCGGGCAAGTGCCTGTATCGGCGTTTCAGCGATTTCGAATTTACCGCCCGGGAATTCCCAGTAACCACCCGAGACCTTGCCGTGTGGCCGTTCGGCCATCAGTACGCGTCCATCATCACGTTGTATGATGGCTACGGCTACATTGACAATGGGTTTTTTCTCGGCAGTAACACGCATTACAAAGACTTCTCAACAACAGCGGTCGCCATGATGTTCTCATGGCAATGATGTTCTAGAACACGCCATGGTCGGCACTGCGAGACTGCCCGATCTGCGCGACCCACCGAACCTGACAAGCGCAGGCAGCGTTCCGCTTCGGTGCGGATCGCTGTGTGTACACCTTTTACAAGTGTGAGATAACCATTGCGGCACGTGGCTTTGACATTTTCCCTAAGACGCTCGGCAGCGACACGCGACAACGCTGCATAGTAATGTATTAACGCTACTCCGCTATCGATCAGTCGTCTGTGTTCTGCTTCAGTAAATCGATGATTGCCATCGAGCGTAAGCGGAATTCCAATGTTGTTTCGTAGCGCTGTCAGGCGTTCGAAGTGCAATTGTGGACGCTCGGCTGCGCGGGTATGTACATCGGCGATAGCGAGAAAGTCCAGACCTGTCCGTTCAACAAACTCACACACGGCATCAGGTGTTACTGCATCCGGAATCCCCGTAGCACGCGAGGATCGCAGGACAGCATTAAGCCCGCTCTCAACTGATACGCCACAGGCATGCGCCGTGTTGACCATAATTCTTGTCGCAGCGATCTTTTCCTCGAAGGATAGTTGTGAGCTTGCTGTAGTTATACTATTGCTACCCAACCTGATGGCACGCCGCACTGACTCAGCAGACCTGACGCGATGAAATTGAATTGCAACCGGGACCCGGGCATAACATGCCGCCGCTACAATCGCCGCTGCCAATAGTTCACCATCAATATGATCGAAATATGCTTCGGCCATGCTTAGCACAATTGGTGCGCGGCAGTCTTCCGCCGCCGCCGTCACCCCCGCCAAAAAATCCAGACCAGCCAGATCGAAGGCGCAGACAGCGTAACCTTCGTTGCTAGCGTGCCGGAGTAAGTCCTTCATTTCGACGAGCGGCATGGACAGGCCTGTATTTATTTATTAAGTATGCGTTTGCGGTCAACGCGATTACTGATAGGACTGCCTGATCCATTTGCTATAGATGTCTGGTAATACCGGGCATGTGTGGAATCGCTATCGATTGCGGTACTGTCTAGAACTATTTTTTGCGCCTCGCTCAACACAAAATTCTTGAAGGCTTCTGCTATCCGGGAAAAGCGTTTACCCTGCCGATGAACGATGTACCATGAACGTTGCAAAGGCATTCCCACAACGTCGATTACTGCGAGTCGGCCAAGCTCCAATTCCAATGTGATGCTGTGCAAAGGCACCACCGCCACACCGAGCCCGGCCTGAACACAACGCTTGATGGCCTCATTGCTATTAATGGTCATACTGGCTGTCACCGCGACGCCCTGTTGCGCGAAAAATCTTTCCACTGTATTGCGTGTTTCTGACTCCAGTTCACGCATCAGGAAAGGTTCCTGCGCTAAGCGTGACAAGGGTAGCGCACGCTCCTGCGCGAGCGGATGATCGTATTGCGCAATCAGTACCAATGGATCATCCAGAAATGGCTCAGAGATAAGGTCCTGATCTTCCGGTAGCGAACCCATGATAGCCAGATCACAGACATTATCTGAGAGGCGACCGAGTAATCGCTGATATCCGGTTACTTCTAAATGAACAAACAGTTCTTCATGACGCTGGCGGAAAACCGCAAGTAATTGCGGTACAAAATATTTAGCAGTACGGCCAACGGAAAGGCTCAGTTTACCACTGTGAGTACCCCGGAACCTGTCCAACACGGTTTCGGCCTCAGCCAGATGTTGGCTTATGTTGCGACAGTAGCGATAGACTTCCTGGCCTGCCTCGGTCAAATAGATTCGTTTGCCGAGCTGCTCGAATAACGGCACCCCTAAATTATCTTCAAACTGTTTGACTTGTGCTGAGACAGAAGGCTGTGTCGTCCCCAATTCTTCCGCTGCGCGGGTAAAGTGCAGATGCCGAGCAACAGTCTCGAAAACGGTCAACTGCCTCAAGGTAGAATTTCTCATGACTTAATCTGGCCATATCCGTTGTGGATGCAAATTTTCCCAAGGTTGATCGAGACTGGCAGGCGGTGACTGATCATTCTGCTGCGCAAACCGGGAAAGGTGTGGTAAATCCGGTGCCGACACGGACATTCGTCTGGCGCGGCGTATGCCATCGGCCAACTTGGTAGTGATATCTTTCTTCGTCATAAGCGCAGCATCTCCATAATAATGGACTCAACTTTATTCGCAGTGGCACAACCCCTGGGGCCATGATGTACTCACTGCATTCTTTCGATGCGCGAGGCCAGTTTGGTTGGCCATCGTGTCGGTGTTTTCCATATTCAGACAGGCATCGCACCTGTTTCCACAAGTGCGCCAGCACGTTGTGCAAACGCCAAATCCACTGCACCAATTGATTTTTCATCGCGCGCGAAAATTGTTACGTGCACGTGGGTACGCCCGAAACTCAGATCCGGGAAGTAATTATCTTGCTTTGATAATTCCGCCAACCGATCAAGAAATGATCTCGTCTCACTATAGGTGTCGAAGCCAAACCGCCGCTCAATCTTGGGCGGTTTCTCTGTATGTCGCCAACCGGGCGTCTGTAAAGCAATATCTGTGGTAGTCATCATGCAGCACTCCTGTTGCCGAGCGCCTGTAACGCACGCTCGAGTTCATGAAAATGATTTACTTCGTCGTTGAGAATGCGGACGAACAGTGCCTGGTTTTCTACGTCACCAATGCGCTCGCAAAACTGTGCTGCTTCGCGGTAAAGACGTATGGCATCGACCTCCGTTGCAAGTCCGAATCGTAACAATTCGATGTATGAATTGCCTATTTGTGGTGCACGTGGCTGTCCCGCATGAGGTGTAACACCCAGTCGCAACATCCGGCCGACAAATTCTTCGGCATGCCGGAGTTCTTCCTGTACACCCTGACGCAAATCTGCAGAGAACTGTTTGAGGCCTAACATTTCTGCTTGCACTGCTTGCAATACATATTGCTGAACAGCACTGAACTCGTGATTCACTGCGCGTTGCAGATAACTGATAACGCGCGGATGGCCCTTCATTTGAAGCACCCCCGCGCGGATATCAGGGCACGCTGTTCCCACTTGTCTTGCAAATCGGCTTTGCGCTGCATGATGTTAACTCAAACTCTTAAGTTATATCGCTATCGCGACCGCCGCCAGTCCCACTCAGCTTCTGCGGAAGTATGCCTTCCACTTCGTCGTGAGGACGCGCAATGATATGCGCCGCTGCAAGACCATCACCAACGCGCTCGCAAGCGTCAGCTCCGGCACGCACCGCCGCGTTCACTGCGCCCGTCTCACCGCGCACCAATACTGTGACGTAACCGCCACCGACAAACTGCCGTCCGATCAATCGCACTTCAGAGGCCTTGGTCATGGCATCCGCCGCTTCAATTGCTGGAACCAAACCGCGTGTCTCGATC
>JANNJI010000804.1:0-2885 GCA_031405795.1 Gammaproteobacteria bacterium | reverse complement strand
TTGAAATTCAGCATCGTGCGTATGGAATATTGTCGCGGAATGGGGCGACCGTGGTTTCTACGTTTTTTATTGTTACACTTCCTGATGCGTCCGCTAAACAGCGTATCACCTGGTATCCTTCTGCGTATCAGGTCTCCGTTGATAGCCACCATGTCTACCTGGTGCTACCCAGCAAAAAAGCACGGCCTCGCGATTGGAAAAAACTGATACAGCTGACGATTGATGTGGCCAACTCGCTTGAATCGGAAGATTCAGAAACTGACCGCCGTCACTTACCCCGAGCTACCTATACACCGGTAGGCGCAGGTCCTGTGGCAAATGTATTTTGCGGACTGGGTTTTCTAGTTTTTTCGTTGTTGTTAGTGGTGGGCGGTTTTAGCACGATGTTCGGCATTGTGGAATATCATCCAACGTGTTCAGCACGCGCCAGTGGTGCGACTTGCTATCTTACACAAAAGATTTACGAGCTTGGTGGATCGGTGGGAAGTGGTTTCGCGTTTCTTGTCACAGGCATTTTTCTTTTTTATGGCGCATTATACTATTATAAAAAAATTCGAAAAACTAAAGAAAATTAAACCATGTCCAGTAGCAATTGGGGTCAGTTTCTGAGTGAGCCTCGCTTTTTTACCAGCCGATGGTCTATAGAGTCAGGCTCGATCGATCTAAATTGCTCACTGTAACCTGTTTCTATAAACGTTATTAAAATGGATAAGAACATGCATCGGAAGAAATTCAAAAATTTAGCCAGTAAGCTGGCTGAGCAGCACCTGTTTTTGTATGTGTTTATTTTAATGGTTTTATCTTTCACTACAATTGGGGATGTTATGAGTGAATCAAATGCTACGCCAAAAATTGTATTTGTTGCCGGTAATATGAATGGTCCTGGGTATTTGGATGGCCCAGTGGCGTTCGCTCGATTGAATAGACCGGAAGGGGTGGTAATCGATAAAGCTGGAAATCTCTTTGTGACCGATACAAGTAATCATGTCATACGAAAGATTACACCAGAAGGTGTTGTCAGCACGTTTGCCGGTAAATGGGGAAATACGGGCACTTCGGATGACAAGGGGGGTGAAGCGAGATTTAATTCGCCACACGGTATTGCGATTGATAGTGATGATCAGTTATATGTGGTTGATCGATTTAACTATGCAGTACGTAAGATATCGGTAGACGGCGTGGTCAGCACGATTGCAGGTGCAAAAGAGCCTTCACGGAGTGAAGATGGCGTCGGGGCATCCGCAAAATTTGGAAACCCCGATGGAATTGCGATTGATCTAAAACATAACATTTATGTTACGGATGGCAATGCTGTTCGGAAGATTACCCCAGCGGGTTTGGTGACAACGCTTGCCGGCATTCCTGAGAAAACCGGGCGCGAGGATGGAGTCGGTTCTGCGGCGCGGTTTATTGGCACAAATGGTATTGCCACCGACAAGGCAGGGAATGTTTATGTCGGTGATTCTGACGCGATACGTAAAATAACACCCTCCGGCGAAGTGACGACACTCGTCGGAAAAAAAGATCAGCGTCATCAAGATACCAATAGTGCCGCACGTTTAGATTATCTAGAAGGATTGACGATGGACAGCACGGAAAATCTCTATGTGACAGATCACCAGCACACCATTCACAAAGTATCCTTAACCGGTGAAGTTACGTTGATTGCCGGTGTGCCTGGAAAAGAAGGTCTCAGAGACGGATCGAACAAACTCGCGCAATTCGAATATCCGCATGGATTAACTATCGATAAAGCGGGCGCTATTTACATAGCCGACAGCAGAAATAATGCAATACGCAAGCTGACGCCAGCGGGAAACGTCGTGACCTTGGTTGGGTCAAGGGAAACTAATGAAATATTTGATGACGTCGGTGCGGCCGCGCATTTTAATAAGCCGACTACGATTGCCGCAGATAAGACAGGCAATCTCTATGTTGTGGATGATGAGAGCTTGCTGCGAAAAATCACACCCGCAAGTGCTGTCACTACCTTTTCAAAAGGTGATTGGAATGCCATCAATCGCGGCGAAACTGGCTTTGGATTAAAACACAGTGGTTTTAGTACTGTCCGTGGACTCACAACGGATCGCGATAACAATGTTTACGTGACGAATTGCCGCTCGCGGCAACACGTGGGCGGGGGTGGTTATTCCATGCTGCCGCCATTTTTGAGGTCGGATTCAGTCGAGGATGACAAAATACAAAAAGTGTCACCAAGCGGTGAAGTAACAACCATAAAAATCAGCAAGGGTAAAGTCGGTTATTTACAAGGAATTGTGACCGATGATGATGGGAATATGTATGTCGCCGATAATGAAAAATACGTTATCTTTAAAGTCACCCCTAAAAAGTATTTTTCGGCGTCGGTGACTGTCTTTGCGGGAAAGGAAGATGCGCGTGGTGTTGAAGATGGTGTGGGTGGCGAAGCGCGATTTATACAACCATCCGACATGGTCAGAGACAACGCCGGTAATATTTATGTATTGGATGGCTTAAGAATTAGAAAAATAACACCGGAGGGGAAGGTTACAACGCTTGCGGGTGAAGCCGAGGACTCTCACGTCGTCGATGGTGTTGGGACGGTTGCCAGATTCGAAAATCCAAAAGGTATCGCCGTGGATAACCATGGCAATGTTTATGTTGCCGAATATTTTGAACATGTCATTCGTAAAATCACCCCCGCCGGTGTGGTGAGCACGTTTGTGGGACAAAAAAATACCAAAGGATTTGTCCACGGTGCTTTGCCAGGGGTACTTGTCCACCCCTCTGGTGTCACTGTCCATGGCAATGACCTCTATATCACTATACAGCATGGTATAGTTGTGGTGAAAAATCTTCCTTAGGGTATTGTTCATAGATGTGATGAGCACGTATAAGGGAACGGC
>JANNJI010000803.1:0-4239 GCA_031405795.1 Gammaproteobacteria bacterium | reverse complement strand
TACTTTCCGACAACCTTCTCGACTTGGCCGATCTTTTCTTGAAGCTTGCCAGCGATTTTCTCACCTGTGCCTTCGATTTTCATCTCTGGATCATCGAGTAGCTTCCCTGCGGCCTCCTTGATTTTACCTTTTGCGACGTGAAGTTTGCCTTCTACCTGATTCTTAGTACTGTCTTTCATATAAGTTTTCCTTTCAAAATGTCTATAATTTCACGGGAAGATCACTCACTTGGTACAGGTAAATCACATTTGTTCTTAACTGCGCCTGATTGTCTCGATAGTAGGAGAGATGATTGTCAGTAATCTGTACGATAACGAACACACAAAAATATTAATTTGGATTTCCTTCGTTACACCACGCCGTCTTGGCAATATTATCCAGTTTTTGCACGGCTGCACTACTCGATGTTGGCTTGGTCATAAAAATGGCGCTGATGATCACCTGCGCTTGTGCCTGGATTTGACGCAGGTGATCGGCGCCAAGAAAACTTTCCGCATAGATCTTGTAAATATCTTCCGTGCCCGATGGTCGTGCGGCAAACCAGCCGTGCGCCGTGATCACCTTCAATCCGCCGATAGTCGCGCCATTGCCTGGCACCTGGGTCAGGATGGATTGAATTGCTTCGCCAGCCAGCGTTGTTGAATGGATCTGTTGAGGTGTCAGTTGCGTCAGCAGTTTCTTTTGTATTGGCGTGGCGGGCGCATCAATGCGTTCGAAAATGGGTTCGCCTAACTCGTGCGTGAGTTCGTGATAGATCTCGCCGGGGTCGCGGCTTGCGTGCGCGGTGATCTCTGCCGACAACAAGGCCGAGACGATACCGTCCTTGTCCGTGGTCCACACCGTTCCATCTCTGCGAACGAATGACGCACCTGCACTTTCCTCGCCGCCGAATCCCAACGAGCCGTCGAACAATCCATTCACGAACCATTTAAAACCGACCGGCGTTTCATAAATCCTGCGGCCCAGCTTCGACGCCACGCGATCGATCATCTGGCTACTCACGACGGTTTTGCCAATGGCGGCATCCTTACGCCACTGCGGTCGATTCTGGAATAAGTAATGGATGACAACCGAGAGATAGTGATTAGCTGGCAGCAAGCCGGCGCTCCGAGTGACGATCCCGTGGCGGTCATGATCAGTGTCACAGGCAAAAGCGATGTCGAAACGATCTTTCAGATCAATCAAACGATGCATGGCATATACAGATGAGGGATCCATGCGAATGCGTCCGTCCCAATCCAAGGTCATAAAATGAAACGTTGGATCCACCTCATCGTTGACGACGCTGAGATTCAGGCGATAGCGTTCTGCAATCACGGCCCAGTAATGAATACCGGCACCGCCGAGCGGGTCCACGCCGATGCGAAGGTTCGCGTCACGAATTTTATCCATATCGAGCACGTTGCAAAGATCGTCGATGTAGGCGGTTAAATAATCGTGCCGATGCGTGGTTGTCGCGAGCAGTGCTTGCGTGTGGGAAACACGGTGCACGCCCGTGAGTCCTTGTTGCAGAAGCGCATTGGCCCTGGTTTCGATCCAATTTGTGATCTGCGTGTCCGCAGGTCCGCCGTTAGGCGGGTTGTATTTGAATCCACCATCTTCGGGTGGATTATGCGAGGGTGTAATGACAATGCCATCCGCCAGTCCGGCGATACGGCCACGATTGTAGGTGAGGATGGCGTGAGAGATCACGGGGGTTGGTGTGTATTCATCATGCTCGGCAAGCATGACATGCACGCCGTTGGCCGCCAGTACTTCAAGCGCACTGGCATAGGCCGGCGCGGACAGTGCGTGCGTGTCGATACCCAGAAATAATGGACCATCGATGCCGTGTTGCTGACGGTACTGGCAAATGGCCTGACTGATGGCGAGCACATGTGCTTCATTAAAACTATAGTCAAATGCCGAACCACGATGACCCGAGGTGCCAAAAGCGACCCGTTGTGCCGACACCGATGGATCGGGGATGTTGCTGTAGTAAGCCGTGATGAGACCGGGCACGTTGACCAGCATTGCCGGTGTAGCCAGCGTGCCTGCTAATGGATTTATTTTCATTTCCACATTACGTCAGAGCCTGCCTTTGCTGCGGCAGTAAGAAGATGAATAAGAGGTAGTGCTCGATTCGTCATGCTCACCATTGGCTCATGTTCACCTGGCGGCAACGCTTTTCCCGCCTCAATTGCAGCGGTTAATCGACTCAGAGCCACAGGAACATCAGCTGCCAACATCGCGCTGGGCACGGTTGCGCTATGCCCCATCATTTTCAGCAGGGCAATGGCCACATCGCCAAACAGGGTGATGTCGGCAGCGGCATCGGTGGTGAATGTCACGAGCATGCGGTGTTCCTCGACAGAATAATTGGTCTACGCTTGCGCATTGAATTGCGCATTGAATTGCGCATTAAGCGAAATTCTTCGCCGCAAAATCCCAGTTAGCCAAATGATTAAGGAAGCTCTCAATGTACTTGGCGCGCAGATTACGGTGGTCAATGTAATAAGCATGTTCCCATACGTCGACACACAACAGTGCTGTATCGCCTGTAGTAAGTGGTGTCCCTGCCGCGCCCATATTAATGATGTCTACAGAACCATCAGCTATTTTCACCAGCCACGTCCAACCGGAACCGAAGTTGGCTACGGCGGAAGTCTGGAAAGCCTTCTTGAATTTGTCGTGAGTGCCCCATTTTTTGTTGATGGCAACGGCGAGTGCGCCAATTGAGATCGCACCGCCGTTCGGTTTCATGCAGTTCCAAAAGAAAGTGTGGTTCCAAACTTGCGCGGCGTTATTGTAGATATCACCGGAAGACTGCTTGATGATATCTTCCAATGTTGTGTTCTCGGACTCAGTACCCTTGATCAGTTTGTTCAGCTCGGTGACATAAGCTTGATGATGCTTTCCATAGTGATACTCTAATGTTTCCTTGAGCATATGGGGCTGCAGCGCATTCAGCGCATAAGGCAATGCGGGCAGGTTATGTTCCATTTTTTCCTTGATCAAATTTTCAGACTGTCGTGGATTGCGATAAAATTCCCGGTAATACACTGAATCATCACGGTAATTATTGCTAAAACACCAAATATTGTATGTGCGCTGGCATACGTAAAGTAGAAAAGTGTACGGTGTTAATCTGTTTATTGATCATCTTCAGCGGATTGAGTAGTCACAGCGCTTTTTGATGCAATGCAATCCATCAGGTCGCGCCAGGATGCGGCGAAGGATTGCGTACCTTCGCGTTGGAGTTGGGTGGCGAGCGCTGCGTCGTCCACGCCGCTCCGCACAAACCTGGCGAGTACTGCTTCGGCATCACCGCCATCCAGCGGCAAGGTGGTCTTCACTGTGCCATGGGCGACATAGGCGAGCAGTGTTTTTTCCGGAAGCGTATTGATGGTATTCGGTGCGGCGAGCGCTCCTATATATAGTGTGTCCGAGGCGGCAGGATCTTTTGTCCCGGTGCTGGCCCATAGCAGGCGTTGTGGCCGGGCACCGGCGTTAACAAGTTTCTGCCAACGTGGCGAAATCAATAGATCACAATAGGCTTTATAGGTGCGCATGGCGATAGCAATACCAAGACGGTTGCGTAACGCACCTGGAACTTTATCATTGATTGCCACGTCCCAGCGGCTGACAAAAATGGACGCAACGGAACCGACCGCTGGATCAAGCCCGCTGGCGATACGGCGTTCGATACCGCGCATGTACGCCTCAGCGGCTGCAATGTAGTGTTCACGGGAGAACAACAAGGTCGCATTCACCGGCACACCAGCGAAGATCGCCTCCTCAATGGCGACAATACCTTCGCGGGTGCCGGGTATTTTAATGAAAAGATTCGGGCGTTGCGCACGCGCATACAGTTGCACCGCCGCCCTTATCGTGTCTGCCGTGTTATCCGCCAGCAAAGGCGATATTTCCAGCGACACCCAACCATCGACGCCGCCGGTGGCGTCGTGGATCGGACGAAACAAATCCGCGGCCTGAACCAGATCTTCCAGTGCCAGTTCGAAAAAGAGTGCCTCGCCTGACTTACCCGCAAGTGTTTTCTGGCGGATGGCGATATCGTAGAAGTCGGTATTCCTGATGGCCTGATCGAAGATGGTAGGGTTAGAGGTCAACCCCGTGACGGCAAACTCGTTAATATAGCGACCCAGCGTGCCACTGCTCAGCAACCCGCGCGTGATGTTATCGAGCCAGAGACTTTGACCGAGGTCGTGCAGTTGTTGTGTGGTGTTCATCTTGCCTCCC
>JANNJI010000802.1:0-4659 GCA_031405795.1 Gammaproteobacteria bacterium | reverse complement strand
CGAGCCGGAATCCATATATCAACAGGCTTCTGGCTATCGACGTGAGTCGGTTTAAAGAACGCTCAGTACGTTCTTGCATTTTTCAACAAGCGGCTAGTACTGTAAGTCTGGCGATAGCTCAACATGTTGGCCTCAAGGCCGACCTACCACCAGGTTAAGATCATTTGCCACTGGTAATTGCAACAAAACTGTCACATATGACACTTATACTTCAGCCACCTTTTTATTTCCCGCCTATAACACATGCCACACACCCTAACAAAAACCTGGCTGGCCGAATTCCTCGGTACCTTTTTATTGGTCTTTGCCGGTACCGCCGCGATCATCATCAATGACATAAGCGCAGGCGCGATCACCCACGTTGGCATCGCCATGGTATTTGGCTTAGTCGTTGCGGCAATGATCTATACCTTCGGCGATATCTCTGGCGCACATTTGAATCCCGCCGTCACCCTGGGTTTTTATTATGCGCGGCGTTTTCCGGGCAAACAGGTTATACCGTATATATTGAGTCAATGCCTGGGCGCCATCTGCGCCAGTGTATTTTTACATCTGCTTTTTCCTGATCACAGCAGCCTGGGCGCAACCCTACCGCGCGGTGAAGTGGCACAATCCTTTATGTTGGAAATGATCATTACCTTTATGCTGATGATGACGATTATCCAAGTCGCCACCAGTGCAAAAGAAATCGGTAACTTAGCGGGCATCGCCATTGGCGGTGTCGTCGCGTGCGCGGCCTTGTTTGCAGGACCGATCAGCGGCGCGTCGATGAATCCTGCACGTTCCTTAGGTCCGGCGCTGATCAGTGGCAACCTTACGATGATGTGGCTCTATATATTAGCGCCCACATTGGGGAGTCTGTTGGCCATTGTCAGCTGCCGGTGTATACGCGAACAAACCTGTTGTCGGTGAAAAAATGAAAAACGTGTTATTCGTTTGTGTGGAGAATTCCTGTGCAGCCAACTGGCCGAGGCCTTTGGTCATTTGTTGGGAAAAGATACCATGCAGGTTTACAGCAGCGGCTCGCGACCCTCCGGCAAGGTCAACGACAAGGCCGTCGCCACCATGCAAGACATCGGCTACGACTTAACAACCCACAGCTCCAAGTCGTTGCAGCAAATCCCGGATATCGATTACGACTATGTCATCACCATGGGTTGCGGTGACGAGTGCCCGTACGTACGCGGCAAGGTTCGCCAAGACTGGGGCATCCCCGATCCCAAACACCTGGACCAATACGAATTCGCTAAGATCCGGGATTTGATTAAACAAAAGGTCACGGATTTAATCCAACAAATCAGGAATGCTGAGCGAGTCACTGATTAGTCTGTATTTTTTCATTAAATAATTTATTTGTCTTATGTCATTTCAAGTAAAACGAGAAATCTTAAACCAATCACAAACTTCAGTAAAATATTACGGAAACCCATTACCGTATGTAGTCTTTTCCTCCCGCTTGTTGTATGTTTAAGCCATGTGTTACGCTGAAAACCTGGGTAATTCTGTATGCTTACCCTGGCGGTAGCGTGTCCAAAGGACTGGTTACTGTGATCCCCGGTTTGTTCAGAACGTGTGTGTAAATCATGGTGGTGGAGACATCGGCATGGCCCAGTAACTCCTGCACGGTACGGATATCGTAGCCCGACTCCAGTAAATGCGTTGCAAAGGAATGTCGCAGGGCGTGACAATTTACCTTTTTGTGCAGACCTGCCTTGTTCGCTGCTGTTTTAATGTATTTTTGCAAATTGTTTTCGTGGATATGATGGCGACGAACCGCATTAGAACGTGGGTCAGTCGACACCTTCGCTGCTGGAAAGACATATTACCATTTGAACTCCTTTGCGGCTTTGGGGTATTTTCTGGATAAGGCATCCGGCAGATAGACGCTGCCAAGGCCGTGCGCCAAATCTTCCGTGTGAAGCGCAGCAACCGCATCCAGTTGGGAGCGCAGTAGTTCAGTCAAACGTTGGGGCAAGGGCACGACGCGATCTTTGCCGCCTTTGGCATTGCGCACCAGAATCTGTTGATAACCGAAGTCAATATCCAGCACGCGCAGGCGCACACATTCCATCAGCCGCATGCCGCAACCATATAATAAATTCGCCATGAGCCTGGCGGTGACGTTATCGATGGCAACCAGTAACCGTTTGGTTTCATCACGGTTCAAGACTACCGGCAAACGCCGTGGTTTTTTGGAATACGCAAAGGCACCCATCTCAATCGACTCGTGACCCAGGACATGTTTGTAAAAAAACACCAACGCATTCAGCGCCTGTGACTGCGTGCTGCTGGATACACTGCGTTTTATAACCAAATACTCAAGGTATTTTGTAATGACGGTTGCATCCAGATTATGCATGTTATCCAATTGACTGAAACGGACAAAACGCGCCACCCACTG
Organism: Gammaproteobacteria bacterium; assembly: GCA_031405795.1. Classification (GTDB taxonomy): domain Bacteria; phylum Pseudomonadota; class Gammaproteobacteria; order UBA6429; family Thiohalophilaceae; genus JACQBC01. Next base: position 2,258 of record JANNJI010000802.1, on the reverse strand, counting down.
CACATACGCCTGCTCGGTGCGGATGGAATAATGACGGATGCGTATCTCCGCAATCAAGCGTTCGAGGTCCTGTGGAAATTTTTCACGAAAAAACGGGATAACCCCAGCCTGTTGCTTTTCATGCAGGGTAACTGATGGCGGAAGCGAGCCCGGTAACACCGCTGTATCGTAATCGCGCGCCACCGTCGCATGGCTGGCTGGCAGCTCCCGCGCAGAATCTCTCCAGTGTTGCCAAGGAAAACTCGCCGCCCAGGATGGTGTGGCTAACTCGACGAACAGGATTTGTAACGCGGTTACCAGCTGGCTAAATTGCCAGTCTTTTAGTGTGGGGTTTCTGCCTTTGTTTTTGAGATAGGTCTCGACGGTAAGGGCATTATGCTGCGCCAGCTTAATGTTACTATGGTCGTTGATGTACTGCTCGGCGTGCCGGACATACCAGCGTACCACCGCAGGTTTTACGTTATAACGAGTTGATTTAGCAACGAAATTATCCCAGAAACGGGAAACAGATTGATCAGTCATGATGCCATCCTTAGCAAAGTGAGTGGTTTACGATGTCCTTGTTACAAGGTAGAGTATGGTGCAACTTCTAAAAAACAACAACCCGACTTATACAGAATTCTGTCTAAGAAGGGAAAGGCAGTATTCTGTCTAATACACTGTTATACCCAATGAAAGAAAAAGTTGAGCGAGCCCTTAACGAAGCATTGAGTACGCTCTTGGCAAAGGACGCGGAGATTTTGAGAACCGATGTTAATGAACGAACAATCTCACATCGGCTGGCCGGGTATCTCGAACCACACTTTAGCGGCTGGAATGTTGACTGTGAGTACAACCGAAACCACGATGACCCAAAGCGGCTAGAGATACCGCGAAGAAAAGTTCCAAATGATGACACCCAGGCAAGGACGGTATTCCCAGATATCATCATTCACAAACGTGGTACAGATGATAATTTGCTTGTGATAGAGATGAAGAAAACAACGAGTCAAGAAACGGACGACTTCGATCTTCACAAGCTAAAGGCCTTCCGAGACCAGCTTGGTTACAAATTTGCAGTGTTTGTTAAGGTGCGAACAGATGCAGAGCCAGCTATCGAAACAATCAATTGGGTATAACCACCGCTTCCACTGGACGGCGTCGCTAACGCGCCGCCGCCAGTGAAGCGGGCCGTTATGTGTAAATAATAATGAAACCAAAATTACATGAATCCACAGCCAATACAGGAACAATAGGAGATATCATAAACAGCATTTCCAGTTTTGAGTGCTCATCGTACTTTGATGCTCACCTAGATAGGAATCAACAAGAACAAAAACTCATAGTTGATAATTTCCAAATATCGATGTGTCTAACATTAACGCATGCTGTACCAGATTTGGTGTGGCAACAAGAATATGCTCCACATGGCACAATGAGAGACTCCATTGATATTTATGGAAGTAGCGAAGAACTAAATGTAGTAATAGAAATTGATAAACATAGGGCAGATCAAGTATCAAAGAAATTTGTATCTCGCTGCGCGTTACTTGATAAACCCATATTTTATATTTCTTTGTGTTACCCAGGAACTAGCAATATGAATTCAAGTGAATGTAAAAAGTATTTTAGCTACTGCAAAATGATATCTAAACGTATGGGCAATGAGTATGCAGGGTTTATCGTTGAATAAATCACATAACAAATCGTCCAACTTGACCGGCGCACAAAACGCGCCGTCAAGTTAACTCAAGCGTTAGGGCACTATGACAGTCGCAGACCTCAAAGAGCTTTCGCCATTTTTGGCGGTCATCGCATCCATCCTGGCTCTGACGATCGGCCCGTTTATCGCGGGTCAAATTGCGCGAGCACAGGCGGTTGCGTCCATGCGCGAGAAGTGGATCTATGCTTTCCGTGATTGTCTGGTAGAGTTAATCACCGAGTTTGATGTGCTCCACGAAATAGGCCACGTTGAGGGGCTGCACGCAGACGACAACTACGAGGAAATTTCTAAGAGGCTACGAATGCTTACCAACCGAGCACGCCTCATGGTGAATCCAGACGAACGGCTCTACGTTGAGCTTCTGGATACGGTCGAACAAACTATCGGGCTCCTCGTCATGGGTATCCAGAATTACGACGAGTTTCATAAATTGAATGAAAAGGTGAAGCACCTTGCACAGCAGGCCATACGGCGTGAGTGGAAAAAGATCGCGCCCTTACATGGCGTTCGAGAGGGACGCGCCAAAAGCGGCGCGCCCCTCAACTTTACGTTAGCC
>JANNJI010000801.1:0-4003 GCA_031405795.1 Gammaproteobacteria bacterium | reverse complement strand
CAAGTACCCCTTGGTAACACCTGCGCCACCAATGTATAACTCACCCGCCACGCCCCGTGGAACTGGATTATTAAGTTCATCGAGAATATATATTTGCGTGTTGGCAATGGCGGTACCGATACTCAATGTCCTTTCCGGATCTTCAATCAGGCCGCAAGTCGACCAGACGGTCGTCTCCGTGGGGCCGTACATGTTCCACAATTCATCGCTGCGCTCCTTGATTGAAATTGCCAGATCCCTGGTTAACGCCTCACCGCCACACAGCGCCTTGAACCTTGCCGCTTTTTGCCAACCGGCTGCAACCAACATTCGCCAGGTGGCGGGTGTCGCCTGCATCGCGCTTATTTCATTTGCTTTCAGTATATTCAACAGTAACCGGCTGTCACTGGACTCCTGCTTGGTGGCAATGACTACCTGGGCACCGACAACCAGGGGTAAATACAACTCCAAGACGGCAATGTCAAAAGATAATGTGGTGACAGCTAACAATTTGTCATTGCCGGCAAGGCCGGGACGTTCCACCATGCTAGTGAGAAAATTAACAACCGCACCATGCTGCACCATGACGCCTTTGGGATTTCCCGTGGAACCGGATGTATAAATCACATAAACAATATCATCCGCGGTGATCTTAGCTGAACTCGTCAGTGATGTCGGCTGCTCCAGCAACAAACTACTTAGTTGATTAATGACAATCGGTTTTGTGCTGCTGGGTAACTTATCGAGATGTTGAGTCTCTGTAACGAGGTAATCCAGCCTGGCATCTTGAATCATATAACTGATGCGATCACGCGGAAACTCCGGGTCGAGAGGAACGTATGCTGCGCCGGTTTTCATGATACCCAGCAAGGCAATCAGCATGTTTAAGGATCGGTCGACACAAACACCGACCATAACACCCTTTACAACACCCTGACTCACAAGATAATTTGCGAACTGATTACTTTGCCGATAAAGGTCAGCGTAACTTATATTGATTCCCGAACAGGATGCTGCCATTGACTCCGGACACCGGGTGGCAGTGGTATCAATGACTTCATGCACGAGTTTGCGGCTATTGGCAGCAGTGCTGCCAGCCGACACATTTCTCATTACTTCGACTTGTCGTTCTGCATCGGTTAAAACCGGTATTTGCAATAATGACAGCCCCTGATACTCACCTACTCTGCTCACCAAGGATAAAAAGTGTTGAGTGAATTGCTCTATCGTTTGGCGCTCAAATAGCGAAGTGCTATATACCATCGCCCCGGCAATTTTCTCGCCACGGCGTTTCAGCCAACAGTTCAAATCCAGCGGGGAAATATCGCTCGGCACTTCGATTTGCCTGATTTCCACTTCCCCCATCGTGATTTCGCGGGCGGAGACATCCTGATACGTCAATGAGGTTTGAAACAAAGGCGCGCGACCAAGATCACGTTGCGGATTAAGCGCCTCAACCAGCTTTTCAAAGGGCGTGTCCTGATTGGCAAACCCGGATAAACATATTTCTCTGACCTGTTGCAGTAATTCAATAAATGATTGTTCCGGGTTAATTCTGATTCGTAACACCAGTGCATTGACAAAGAAGCCAATCAGGTTTTCTGTACCAGCCCTGGTTCGATCCGCCATCGGCGCACCGATAATAATATCCTGCTGCCCAGTGTAGCGGCTCAGTAGCAGCGCATAGATGCTGAAAAATAACATAAAGATCGACACGCCCTGCTGATTCGCAATGGAGGTGAGTCTCTCAACGGTACTCTCGTCTATCTCGAAAAAGATCTCCTCGCCCTTATTCTGTATCGTCTCAGGTCTCACCTTGTCCAGCGGCATTTCCAGTACCGGCAGATTCCCCTGCAGTGAATTTACCCAGTATTGCAGCTGCGTATTGAGTTCCTCACCCGTCAGGTAACTCCTGAGCCAGATTGAATAATCCGCATACTGTATCGGCAATTCCGCCAATTCATCATGCGGGCGGCCTATATGTTTGTTATAGCCCGTGGTAATTTCGTGGACGAATATATCAAATGACCAGCCATCAAATATGGCGTGATGCGGCATGAAGAACAGTGCATGTTCGTTAGCCGACAGTTTAATCAGCATGGTCTTGAATAACGGGAATTCTTCGAGATTGAATACCTGGGATTTAAATCTATCCAGCAGCTCATACAATCGGGCCTCCCTGTCGCCGGTACTAAAATCAGATATATCGACCTCATCCAGCACAAATAATTTTCCGTCGTTAATTTTTTGTAACGGTACGCCATCGATTTCCGTGAACGTTGTTCGTAGACTTTCATGCCGATTCATCATGTCGCTGAAGCTATTGATAAATGCCGTTTTGTCGAATTTACCGATAAACCTGAACGCGGCAGGCAGATTGTATAAAGTGGAACCCGGATCCAGTTTGTCCAGATACCATAACCGTTGTTGCGCCAGGGACAGAATATTTTTTGCTTGCTTGTCGCGGCGGGGTATCTTGTGTATTGCCTGTTTACCCGCACCTTCAATCCCATCGATCCTTGCCGCCAGTGATGCCAGTGACTGATGATTAAAAATATCCCGGTAGTTCAAATGAATGGATTTCTCGTTTGCAATTTTCTGTATTAACTGGGCGATCAACAGTGAATGGCCACCGAGTTCAAAGAATTTGCTGCTTGAACCAATATTGCTGACACCCAAAATAGTCGCCCAGAGGCCGGCTAGCCATGTCTCCGTATTTGTAGAGGGTGCTGTAACGCCTTGTTCACTCTGCTGCGTTAACACCAAGTCAGGCAGATTCTTTCGATCCAGCTTGCCATTCGGTGTTCTTGGCATACTTTCAACAGCAACCACATGCTGTGGCAACATGTATTCAGGTAACCATTCGCGCAAATAATTATTCAGCGCTATTAATTCTGTTGTTTGACCGGGTTTATTAACTATGTATGCCACTAACCGGCTATCACCTTCACGCAGGGCCTTTACTGCCAGTGCGCAATCCATCACAGCCGGATAACGTCTGATCACGGTTTCGATTTCACCCAGCTCAATACGATATCCCCGCAATTTCACCTGACTATCCATGCGGCCTGCATATTCGAGAACACCTTCCTGGGTCCAGCGCACTTTATCGCCGGTGCGATACACCTTGCCCTCGCCAAATGGATTATCAACAAACCGTTCCCGCGTCAGCTCGGGCTGCCTTATGTGGCCAAGCGCCAGACCGTCGCCGCCAATCAACAGCTCACCTGGAATACCAACAGGCAACAGTTGCTGCAGGGTGTCAGCGACATAACATTGCGTATTGGCTATCGGTTTGCCGATCACCACCGGACTGTTTGCACTCGTTATCAAGTGACAGGTCGACCATACCGTGGTTTCGGTCGGGCCATACATATTCCACACTTCCTTGCAGAGTGGAACAAGCTGTGCAATAAGGTCTGCCGGAAAGGCCTCGCCACCGCATAATAATTTGAACTGTCGATTCGCCTTCCATCCGGCTTGCAACAACAACTTCCAGGTACTCGGCGTTGCCTGCATATAATTAATCTTGTGCCGCTCAATCAGCTTCAATAACCGGCCGCCATCAACAACATCATCCTTTTGTGCCACGACCACTGTTGCGCCCACCCACAGGGGCAGGATCAGTTCCAATACGGAAATATCAAACGATAAGGTGGTGACGGCAAGTAATACGTCATTCGCACTCATGCCGGGCTCGTTACTCATGGCGGCAAGAAAATTGGAGCGCGAACGCACAACGCGGGAACAGGTCGACGTAGAACGCCAGCCGGATGATCGTGGCCCGGGTCTCGAAACTGAGCGCGGGATTCTTGATGAAGGTCATCGCGAGGTAGACGCCGCCGTCGCCGCCGAGCCAGAACACGAACAACAGGATGTGCAGGTCGAGCCAGGCCAGGTGTTCCATCACCAGGCCCCGTAACTGGCGAAGCGCTGCGCGAGGAAGCCGCGAGCTCCTTCCCGACCTCGATCTGGCACGCCTCGTCGAAACACGCCGAGTACGACTCGCGCTTCTTCGCCGTCA
>JANNJI010000800.1:0-2018 GCA_031405795.1 Gammaproteobacteria bacterium | reverse complement strand
AGTGCCCCATTTTGAGTGGCGGAAAAGTTAATTGCGCTGGTATTAATACTCAGCCCGTTATTGGAAACACCACCGCCACTATTACCTGAGGAACTGCCAGTATCGCCTCCACCCCCACCACACGCACTTAACATCAGTCCCAGGCTGACTAAGACAAGAACAGTCCACGGGCGTAAGCAGGATGAAATGAATTGCATTAGTATTCCCCAAATTGATGATGGTTGGTCACTCGACAGCTAAATTTATATGTGTGCGAGTTTTCGGCAACGTGATAATACTAAGCCCTGACAAAAAATGGCAATATCTCTTTGCATTTCGATAGAATTTACTAATGCCGGCAAAAGTAAATCAAAGTGTCCGAGTTATTGCATGTTCTTCAGGTGTGCATCCAGGTCATGGCGGCTCGCCGCTTAGAGGCAACATTATGCATAGCAAATACGCCTATGAAGTTGCAGCTTCTATATTTAACGATCTCTGGTGGATTACGTAACGCTGGCCTGCCCTGCAAATATATAAATTTTTATTCTTTGTGAGTCTGATTGAATACCACTTGAATTTACCCCTTCTAATTTTTTCGCGCGTTTTTCTAATATTCTTAGGCGCTACTACTATAACCATAAGAAAAAACCCAGGTAAGTGTAATGCAGCGACAAGCGATGCCATCCACTCTCTCGTCGATAAGCCTCTGGTCGCTTAGAAAACCGACGGCCACGTCTGGATGGCTCATAGGGTATCGCATAGTCGCGTATCTGATATTTGTGTGTGGTAAACAGTCGATCCGTTGTGGAATCCGTTACAATAATTGACATCCCCACAAGAGAACAACTAACAAAAAATGCAAATGCTACCATTGGTATGCGAATCCAACCCAGAATAAAATGTCAGATGGACTCATGCTGGCTATATAATTTTACTAAAATAGACTGGGTCAAGCCTATGTTGAACATTTTTACCGTTACCCGCCATTTCCACTGTTTGATGTGTATCGGGTACTTTGTAGTTAAAGCGTCAATTCAATTGCTCTGACCCTTTGTCTGATGGGAACAGTTATTCCTTATTCAGCAACACACATCCTGGCCAAACGCTACTCACACATTGGTACAAATCTCAACATGCTTGGCTACTATTTTTTTTGAATGATATCCACCGCAATGATTGTGCTGACTGCACGACTACCCGCTGGCAGATATTCCCTGGACTTGACAACGCTGGGGCTGGACATTAAAAGCTGGCCAATAAGAACTACATCGATATTACAACGCCCAGGCTTTAATGTTTTTATCGTAAAATTCACGGATGCCTCTTGTGCTTCACTTGCCTGCTTCGTACTGTACATTATGTCGCACAATTCTGGCGTCAGGATTTTGGGTTTAAAAATAAAGCGACCTTCCTGAGAATAAGGGCCGGTGCTGCGGGTAGTTAAAAAAACCTTAATCTGTTCTCCAACTACATAATTGTCTCTTTTGGCTCCTGCATTCATATCAAAATTATACCCAATGTTCACAATATCGCGCATGTCGTACATATTGAAAACACGTTTGAACGCAGGATCATATTTTGAGGTAATGGTTGCTTCACCGCGCTCAGGCATTCCAAAAATACTGAATAGGTGTTCAACTTGAGCAGGATCACTATTTTGTTTCTGCATTTCACTGGCAATGATATTTCTGGAAAAGTCCAGCGGGACTATATTCTTGTCAAGCGCTAACGGGACATCATCGTGGAATACCGTAAAATAGATGAACCTGCTGAAATTAATCGGAACCGACTCGGGATTGGAAGTTAGGTCATGCGTCATCTTGATTCTATTTGCCTGGTAGGCATGTATCGTTTTGCTTGCACTGGCTGTTCTACCTTTTCCGCCGATGATTGATTGATTTACAACGACACCCTGCAACTCCAGTTGGGTGACTCCGGGTCGAAGCGCGGTCACGCCCGTGATCGAGCCCTTCAGCCATGAACGGTAGCGGAACGTGTCGGCGAAGTCGGCGGCGCCGGCCGTGTCTAGCCCCTTCTGG
>JANNJI010000799.1:0-1195 GCA_031405795.1 Gammaproteobacteria bacterium | reverse complement strand
CCATCACCCCGGCAATCTCCTGGCCGAATCGAATACACCGTGTGCAGTGAATACAACGTGTCATGTCGGTGGCAATCAATGGTCCGATATTTTTTTCACATACTACTCGTTTGTTTTCTTTAAACCGCGATAGATCCTTGCCAAAACCCATCGCCAGATCCTGTAATTCACATTCGCCGCCTTGATCGCAGATCGGACAATCCAGCGGGTGATTGATCAATAAAAACTCCATCACACTCTTTTGTGCATCGATGGCCTTGGCAGACTTGGTATGCACCTTCATCCCTTCAGTCACCGGTGTTGCACAAGCTGGCACCGGTTTAGGGGCCTTTTCGACATCTACCAGACACATCCGGCAATTCGCCGCAATCGATAATTTTTTGTGATAACAAAAACGCGGAATCACAAATCCCGCCTCGTCCGCCGCTTCAATGACCATCGTGCCCGGCTTGACCTGCAAGGGTTTGCCATTAATTTCGATGTTTAAAAAATCATTCATTTGTTTATTTTATCGTTGTTGTTTCACACCATGCACTTGCGATGCATGATGTGATATTCAAATTCGTTACGGAAATGTTTAAGAAAACTCATGACCGGCATGGCCGCCGCATCACCGAGCGCACAAATCGTGCGGCCACCGATCCGGTTCGCCACGTCATTTATTAAATCCAAATCTTCGGGATGGCCTTCACCATGCTCGATGCGGTGCATAACACGCGCTAACCAGCCGGTACCCTCGCGGCATGGCGTGCACTGCCCGCACGATTCTTCGTAATAAAAATGAGATAAACGTGCCAGGGCGCGCACCATGCAGGTTGAATCATCCATGACGATGACCGAGCCTGCCCCCAACATACTCCCCGCCTTCGCCAGCGAATCGTAATCCATATTGGTCTGCATGATCACCTCCGCTGGTAACACCGGTACCGAGGAACCACCGGGGATCACCGCCTTTAACTTGTGGCCCTTGCGCACACCACCGGCCATCTCTAACAATTTCGCAAACGGTGTGCCGAGCGGCACTTCAAAGTTGCCGGGGTTATTGACGTGACCCGTGACACAAAAGATTTTGGTACCACCGTTATTGGGTTTACCTAATTCCAAAAACCACTTGCCGCCGTGTTGCAGGATCACCGGAATGGACGCCAGGCTTTCAGTGTTGTTGATTGTCGTCGGACGTCCGTATAAACCATAC
>JANNJI010000798.1:0-1440 GCA_031405795.1 Gammaproteobacteria bacterium | reverse complement strand
CAAAACCTACCGCATAGGTAATCATGTGTTGTGCCGGGTTTTCATCAACACCACAAATAATCGGCACGCGATTTTGCAAACTGGTATCCAGATCCCGTTCGTAGAAATACATGGATAGATCCGCTAAGGTGCTGGAAGCGCCGTCTGCGTAGGGATTCCCATCAAAGCTGAAAGCAGTGGAAGTGGCAACGCCATTGGGATAATAGGTTGCGGTAAAGGAGGTACTGGTGCCACCATCTCTATTGCCAGTGATCGTTGTGGGTGTGGTGTCGGTATAGTCACCGTCGGTGACCAGTACGGTAAAGTTCTGCTGGCACACACCGGGTGCCTGTGTGGCGGGGGCAGTGACGGTTTTCTGGATAGCACAGGCACCTGTACCAAAGGGATTGCCAGTTACGCATTCAAAATATTTTCCGGACATGTTGATGGCGCTAAACAGTGGCGTACTGGGTGTGGTATCCATGAGAAATACCGCATCGAGCAAGGCTTTTTTATTTCCCGTGGTGGGGGAGGCATTCATGCTGGCCATTTGCAAGCGTTCGTTTGCTGCATCATTATGAATCGTACCCACGCCCATGCGTACATTGGTCGAATTATTGATGACTTGCGACAAGGCATACTTAGCGGTTAACTCACGCCGGCGATGATAGGCAAACCAGTTGGCGAAGTTGCGCATCTCAGAAACGTAGCTGCGTAACATACAGCCGTTGGTGGCTTGCACTGCTGCTGTGGTGGCAAGGCCACCAGGACACACGGGTGTGCCAGACTTAATCTCAATAAGCGTATGGCTGTCGGTGGCATCCACTACACCATTGGTATCACTGTCCTGCCAGACATAATAGCTGGGTGCGTAATAACTGTAGGTGCCGGTGGTGCCACCGGGGAAAGTGAAGGTTAAACTGAAGTTGGCCGTGATATTAACGTAAGTGGAGGCCGTGGCGCTATTGAAGGTATAAGGATCAATTGGTGTTTTTTGTGCGCCTGCATCGGTGACATCGGTATCCAGAATGACGTCGTTATATAACGCGCCGGCGCTGTTGAGTCCGGCCCAGGGTACATAGGTTTGAGTCGGGTTGTAATATTGGCCGTTATAACTGCTGCTGCGTGCACGCCAAGCACCCCGGATACTGATGTGTTGGGTCGCGTAGTTGACACCATAAAACGTTTGCATAATAGCGTCGGTGGGGATGACATTGTTGTTGGCAAGACTATTCGCCAGACTAAATGCAGTAGCGCCGCCAGTGCCAAATTCGTATTTGTAATCAATGGAATTGCCGGCGTTGTTCTGTACACGCATGATCCCGCCCCACGTGGCGATATCTTCGGCCGTCATCATTTCGGTATTCATGCTATTAGAATCATCCAGCATGAAAAAGATATTCGGTTCGGCGCGGTTGGTCAGAAACAGCGGCGTGTTCGATAAGGTGCCAGGCGCAGCAA
>JANNJI010000797.1:0-1708 GCA_031405795.1 Gammaproteobacteria bacterium | reverse complement strand
TAGTTTGTAATAGGCTTTTCATGATGCAGTATGAGTATCACAGTACATTATTGTTTGCATAGCGTTAGGTGCCTGAATTTAATTCTTAAAAGATGCACAAACCAAAGCATCTATGTGCGAATCGTATCAATGAAGTCTGACCATTTTTAACTCGCTTGCAGCAGTTGTTCGGAATAGCCGAACAACTAAATTTTCATCCAGCTCCCCATCCTCAAAGATGTGCTTGATGTGTTCGCTGATCGTCCCCTTGGCCTTACCGAATAACTCGGTCAATTGTTCCTGATTCTGCCAAAGGGTTTCTGCCTCCAGCATCACGTCAATGCGGGTGGAGCTGTCTTCGCTTTGATAGATCAGGAATTGTTGGGGTTCGGTCATATCTTCATTTTGTCCGTGGCCTTGATGGACTTTTGCTCGTCGCCAGTGAGTTTGGCGAGGCTGTTGCTAAAAGTGTCCGCGATGAGGAAGTTCATGTACAGGCGTCGTTTTATTCTTTCATATATCGACGGCCAATCTCCTGTCTTTGAAAGAAGACGACGTTCAGCCTAACTTCAAACGCGGAAAATACGAAAATTTTGGTGCCATTCGTTGCGCCTGATCCATCCAAAAATGTTTCTGCTCGAGGTCTGACTTATCCGATGAATCATGCCACCCAACAATGTTGGCGTGCTCCGCGTATGGAATACCGTCAGCGTCAAATTGCAGCCCCTCATCGAAAATAGCCTTCGCAGGACCGACGCCGCGACCAATAGCTGGCATGGGTGCGCACTGATCAAAATACACAGTACAAATCTCCCAAACTCGTGATTCTTCAATGTGATGCGATCGACATACCGATGTTTCAAGTCGCTTGGTCTCGGAATTACGCCTTGGCATTAGGCGCGAGTAATGAATTTTCTGGGTTTTTTTGACCACACCGTCATTCCGAAATACGAAGCTGGTTAACGACTCATCGGGGCTTACGTTTGATGGCCGCATCCTCGTAGAGCTTTCGAATACGATGGGCCGTTTCTTGAAGAGATTTTTCAAGACTGTCATGAGTCGTCGCATCAACCGGTTGCCAACCATGAATACCTCCCGCATTTCCAAACTGACCCGCGAAATTGATTTTGCCGTGCGTCCCAATGCTAAATGAAAACACGCGGTACACATCAACCGACCAACTCATACAAATTTCTCCATCTGCTTCGGGAATAAGTTCGGGCACTGGGGTACCGGTCGGAAGTAATGTAAACAAGACCTTAGCGATGTCTGCCGCTAAATTTATTGTCCCGTCAGACACGGGATGAGCGTCACTTCCATCCCAGTTGGCTTGGGAGCAATCATTTCGAATACCACGAAGTGATGCCTCCACTATCGGCAGCCAATCTGATGCACTTCCTCGCAAATAATTTCGTTCTTGACCCCTTGCATGTTGGATTACCCAACTGTCATTCGTTACGGGTTCGTAGTCTAAATCCCATCCAAAACCGGATCTATCAACTGCAGCGGCTAAAGTCATTTGTATAACTCCAATGCTAGCTCTGTTAAAGTTCCAAAAAAACACCTGTTTTTCAATTTTCTCAGATCGTCAAGAATATTCCAGAGTTCCTTGCCTTCAGAGTCCAAATTCTTGTGGATAAACGCGTCGATATCAAGGATCACCGGTACAGGCCCACTTAGTGGCACCGAGTCAAGTGCTAATATTAAATTGACTGTGGCTGAAGATAGG
>JANNJI010000796.1:0-1641 GCA_031405795.1 Gammaproteobacteria bacterium | reverse complement strand
GGTGCGGTTTCTATAATCGTAAGTCGAGGGCAAATACAAACCGGATTTGAAACGTTTTTCCGCCGGCAAATAAACATAGCCGGTGGACCATTCAATCCCTTTACTGCCTTGATCATCAAAATTATTAGCCACTATATGAGGTTTATCCCGGAAGAAATTATCGTCGAGCTGGCGATTCACGGGAAGTTAAAATTTGCAGAGGCGGATATTGATGTCCGCCTGGTGGTACAGGCCAGTATCAAGGGGCTGACGGATATTGAGCTGACGGATGCGGCGATTGCGGAACTCCACGACATTGCCTCGTATCTGAAAAACAACCCGCAACTGATTAACCGGTTTGTGGGCAAACAAATCGGCAAGCGGTTGGCCACGCACATTGCTACCATTATGGCAATTGCGATAGCAAAAAAAGTTGCTGCTCGGTTAGCTAGAAGCATTAGATATACAAATATTTCAAAACATGCAACGCCAAGCAAATCGACCAAGGGCTTGGCGGAGGTGTTGGTCTTCATGCTAAAAACCCAAGGCATGTTGCAAGTGGCCTCCGAGGCCAGTGGCCGTTTGTTCGGCAGAAGCCCGCTGCTCTGGCAAGGTTTGCGTCATCTGAACGGGCTGGATATGATCTATTTCTTTGTGGAAGATTTCCTCAGTGAGCACGTTGATCGCATTGGTTTCGGTGAACAACACCCGACGCAGTTTATCGAAATGGTGGTTGCTATACTCGAACCGCCTGGGACAGCTAAAGATCTCTTTTTCCCATTTGCAGATAAATAAAGAGCTGGTTTTACATCACGTTTGCAAATAAGGCGGGCCTCTGTCGCTAACACTCAAAAAACTATTGTCCCTTGCCATCATGTTGGCGATAACCGCCTGTGCGACGCCATACTATGGACACAGCACTGAGGAATGGGCGGCGCTCAGTGAACACGAGCAGGCGGCGATCAAGGTGGAATATGCAGCGATCCTCAAGCTCAGAGAGGATCAGAAACACAGCGACATCCTCGAACAAAGACGGCAGCAGATAATAAAACGCGGCGCGGATAATACAAATTAGAAAGTACAATCAGCCGAAATGCAGTTTGCCCATCACTCCTGTGTTGGTTTTTTTGTTAGTTTGCGTTGCAGACTACGCCGGTGCATTTTCAGGGCGCGGGCGGTGGCGGAGATGTTACCGTCATGTTCGGCAAGTATCTTTTGAATATACTCCCACTCCAGTCGATTCACGCTCAGCGGTTCCTCGCGGACCGGGATCGCAACGTCACCCGCGTCGCGGTGCAGGGCCGCGATGATCTCATCGGTATTGGCGGGTTTGGCCAGATAATGTGTCGCCCCCAGTTTGATTGCCTCCACTGCCGTGGTAATACTGGCAAAGCCAGTCAGTACCAAAATTTGCATCGCGGGATTGATGACCTTGAGTTGTTGTATCAGTGCCAGCCCGGATTGCCTCGGCATTTTCAGATCGACGATGGCATAGTCCGGTAAGAAATCACGCAGATTTTGTAATGCGTGATCAACATTGTGTGCCGTGTTAACCTGGTAACCGCGTTTGTGCAGGGCACGCTGCAATACGTCGCAGAAGGTGATATCGTCATCGATCAAAAGTAATTTGCTTATTTTTTTACCCGGTTGAATAACTTCTGG
>JANNJI010000795.1:0-2411 GCA_031405795.1 Gammaproteobacteria bacterium | reverse complement strand
AGCCATTCGCCGCGCCCAAACGCAATCAACGCCTGCGTCAATTGAAAACCACTATCAAAGGGATCAGCCCAAGGGTTCATAAAAGCCGTCATTCGTTGCAATCGATACGGTGATGTCAATGCAAGCACCAGCAACACGCCTGCAACACTGACCACCAACACCACAAATTGTGCGACCCGAACACCACCGAGCCACATCATCATCACCGCGGTGGTTAGCATCACTGCTGCTGCACCAAAATCAGGTTCGAGCAATAAAAACATCACTAAGATCACAAACAGCGCTAATGGGCGTAAAAAACCACCCAGGCTTGTTTTTATTGCATGTTGTTGCCGTACCAAATAGCCAGCTAAGTAAATAACCGCAAACAATTTTACAAATTCGGAGGGTTGCATATTAATTCCAGCCAGGCTGATCCACCGTGCACTGCCATTCACGGTCCGTCCCAGTCCTGGAATAAATACCAGTAGTAATAAAATCAGACTGAGTGCCATTAACCAAGGGCCTAATGATTCCCAGATTCGTAACGGGATGCGTGTGATGATGAGCGCGATGCTAACGCCGAGCCCCGTATACATTAATTGCCGCCATAAAAAATGGAATGCATTACCGGTCTGCTTTTCCGCCACCGACACCGATGCAGACCCCACCATGATCAGTCCCAGGATGATCAATGCCACACTGCTGCCAACCAGCCAGTAATCCATCGGCCAGGTTTTACTATCGTGGCGTAACTCACCATTGAAAAATCGATGCATATATAAATTAATATCTGCATTCATGGGTTGTGCGCCTTAACGCGTTGCATGAAAACTTCACCACGATGTTCATATCCAGTAAACATGTCGAAGCTGGCACAGGCCGGTGACAACAGTACAGCATCCCCGGCTTGAGCCAGTAACTTTGCCTGGACAACGGCCTCATCCAAATCCTTGACATAAGTGAATGGCACTGCCCCGTCAATGGCAGCCGCAATTTTCTTTGCATCCTCACCTAACAAAAATACATGACGAGCACGCACCGCCAATGGTTCACGCAGTGGTGAAAAATCCTGGCCTTTACCCAGACCGCCCAAAATCACCAATAATTTATTCGCCGGAATCCCGGCAATCGCAGCCAATGATGCACCGACATTGGTACCTTTTGAATCGTTATACCAGGTCACACCGTCTTTCTCTGTTAGCCATTGACTGCGATGCGGCAATCCTGGAAATATACGCAGTGCATTCAACATGGCCGAAATGGGCAAATTCACCGCTGTGCCAAGCGCCAGCGCAGCCAATGCGTTAGCAACATTGTGCTGGCCTTTGATCTTCAGATCTGTAACGGGAAATAATTTGTCGTCACCACGCGCCAACCAGTTTAATCCGGCAACATTCAACACACCAAACTCGTGATCATTCTCCGGCTCTGATAATTTAAAACGGTATACCGTTCTATCATCGGTTAATTCTTTCGCAAACGCATTTACTATCGGGTCCTCTGCATTAATCACAACGACACCATTACCATTAAAAATGATGGCCTTGGCCTGCGCATATTCCTTGAGTGAAGAATATCTGTCCATGTGATCTTCGCTGATGTTTAAAATCGTACTTGCCTGTGCGTTCAATGAATAGGTTGTCTCCAGCTGAAAGCTGGACAACTCAAGCACATACACATCCGGACTACTTTCTATTAAATCCAATGCAGGTATACCTAAATTAGCGCCTACACCCGCCGAATAGTTTGCTTGTCGTACCATTTCACCAACAAGCGAGGTTACCGTGCTTTTACCATTGGAACCGGTGATCGCAATCACCGGTTTATCCACACAACGAGCGAATATTTCAATATCACCCAGTACTTCTGCGCCGCGTTGCACGCTTGCAATGATGACCGGCGTTTGAATCGACCGCATTTTTTGGTATGATAGCGGGCTTTTTGCTGCCTTGAAGGTAGCTGATTTATATTGGGTAACAAGCATAATTATTCAAGTAAAGAAAATAATGTTGAGCCGCAGGTTGATGTCATAGATGGTTCAGTCATAGCTTACGAATTACGCAAAACTATTCACAGCTTTTTTCCGGATTTTCAAAATAACCTGATGCAGGTTGCAGACGATCGTCAACGAAAAGAGTACGGCTGCAATGAACTGCTATCGGCAGCTATCGCCATGTTTATCTTCAAGGCGCAGAGCCGCAACGCCGTCAATAACGATAGCAGGCATAGCCGCGAATTTAAATCGAACTTCAAAAAACTTCTTAACGTTGACTTACCGCATTTAGATACTGTACATGATTATTTTAAAATCTTGCCTCCGGTGCAACTGGAAAAGTTAAAAACCGATATGATAAGCCGGCTGATAGAGAAGAAAGTTTTTTATAAGTATAAAATATTTGGTCATTACATGATTACAGTCGATGGTACTG
>JANNJI010000794.1:0-17003 GCA_031405795.1 Gammaproteobacteria bacterium | reverse complement strand
CGTTCTTCGATTCGTTCTTCGATTCGTTCTTTTTGAAATAATGCTATCTCTGACATTTTAATAAAAAAGTTAGTTTATTGTAATACCTAAAATTTATTATAAAATGTATTTTTAATAAAAAATCACTTAACTTTTTTCAATTCATTTTCATCCCGCCGCATCCGTTCAATCATGGCGTGTTCCCACAACAGAAAACGTTGGTCGAGGACGGGATTATCAATGGGTTTGAACCAGACGCCGTGGGTTTGTTCGGGCCAGTGAACAGGCATGTCAGCAACCAGATACGCGGTACCGCGGGCGGTGGCTTCGCATTCACTGGGACGGTAAATAGGGAGACGCGTTAAGTCGGCAATGCGTTGCAACAGGCCGTCGAGTTTGGCCAGGCCGCCGGTGACTTGCAATTGATCTGGGGGTGAGGCGAATTTCAAGATCTCCTGTACATTGGAGTTAATCAGGAATGCAACGCTTTCAATGACGGCGACATATTTTCCTTTCGTGTCTTGCGCATCAATGAATTCAGATTCGAAATCAACCACCCAATAGGGGGCTGCCAGTCCTGAGATGCCGTTCAAGAACAAGGGTGGTTTTGTTACTTCGTTTAACCAGTTCGGTAATTGTTCCCAGAGTTGTGTGGCCGGTTCCATTTGCGCGAGCCATTCCAAAGCGCTGCCCGCACCGTTGACTGTGCCCTCCAACACATACTGCGTATCATTTTTAGTGGAATAGATAACGCTGGTTAACAAGCGTCGTGCGTATAACATCGCGTAGCCCGAGGGGCGTGAGATAAATGCACCGGTGCCGATGTTGATGTAGACGGTTTCGGGTTGTAATTTGCCGTAAGCAAAGAGTGCGGCGGATTGATCACCGGTGACGATGGTGAGCGGGATGCGCAATTCACCGATCTGTAAATGACCAAAATCATGGGCGGTGGGCACACAGGTCGGCAGTACTTCACGGGGGATGCCAAACTGCGTTAATAAATATTCATCCCAATCCTGGCGATGTAAATGCCATAACAGTGTGCGCGAGGCACTCACCGGGTCGGCATAAAAATGGTGTTCTTCAGTTAGCTGCGCGGCGAGATAACTGCTCATCGGCCCCATGTAGAGGCGGTGTTCTTGCAGGGCTTGTTTTACCGCCTCATTGTTTTCCAAACACCAGCGTAATTTACTCGCGCCATAATGCGCAGAGGGAAACAGGCCGGTGGTTTTGTGGATGTCTTCGCGGTCTAAATTCAAATCGGCAAGCCAGCGATATGCACGGGTATCTTGCCAGCTGATGATCGATGTTAGCGCCTTGCCAGTGTGTTTATCCCAACAGACAATGTTGGAGCGTTGTGTGGCCAGACCGGCGGCCTCGATGTGGCGTGCGCGACTGCCGAGTTGGGCGACGACTTCTTGCAGGCATTCGCGGATGGAGAGCAGCAGCTCGGCGGCGGAGTGTTCGACACGGTGTATCTCTGGATGCAGGGTTTGCAGCGCACGCTGTGCCTGGGCGACGAGTTCACCTTCCGCATTGAAAACCATCACACGGGTGGCATGACCACCCTGATCGATGGCGAGAAACAGACTTTTTGGCGTTAGGCTGAGCACAATTTCCCTGTGTAGATCAAGTCGTAGATCAAGTCGTAGATCAAGTTGTAGACCATGTTATAAACTGCCAGGAATAATTTTGTACTGTATTTCTTGTTGTATACACCATAGCACTAAGATGCTGTTTTAGGGTATCGGATTACCTACCTACTATCTTTAGTTTAAATACCGCGCAAGCAGACCTTTATCATAGTTTGCCTCGGGTAAGGGAATGCGCACCTGATAACCACCACCCGGGGCTTCTTGCATGGACTCACCTTGCGCGGATTCCATTTTTTCTAAGGTGATTTCCTGATTGCCATCAGGCAGGATTAATTCGAGTCGATCACCTAAACGAAATTTATTTTTAACCAAAACCTCGGCCATTCCTTGTTGCCGATCAAAGCCGGTGATTTCACCGACAAATTGTTGTTGCTGATGTTGCGAGGTGGACTGCAAATAATTTTGATATTCCTGATTGGGGTGGCGTTGGTAGAAGCCGTCGGTGTAACCGCGATTAGCCAGGTTCTCCAATTTGCCATACAGCCGCGCATCAAAGGTCCTGCCTGCCATCGCATCTTCCACGGCCTGACGGTAGATCTGCGCTGTGCGGGCGACATAATAATAAGATTTGGTGCGGCCTTCGATCTTCAATGAGTCGATACCGATTTTGGCCAATTGCTCGACGTGTTGCACGGCACGCAGGTCTTTGGAGTTCATGATATAGGTGCCGTGTTCATCCTCGGTGATCGGCATGTATTGACCATTGCGCTGTTTTTCTTCAATCAAATAAACCTGATCCGCCAAGGGGTGGCGAGGTGTACTGTGGATATCGGGAAAAAGTTCGGGATTCTGCATCGCGGCCATCGCATCAAATTCAATTTTTTGTATGTCACCACTGACATCTTCGTTGGCGTTGTGGACTTTGTAATCCCAGCGACAGGAATTCGTGCAACTGCCTTGATTCGGATCGCGATGATTGAAATAACCGGAGAGCAGGCAGCGGCCGGAATAAGCGATGCACAGCGCACCATGTACAAACACCTCCAGCTCCATATCCGGGCAACGCTGGCGAATCTCGGCGATCTCATCCAGCGACAACTCACGTGACAGGATCACCCGTTTGACGCCCAAGCCTTGCCAGAATTTTACTGCGGCATAATTCACGGTATTGGCCTGCACGGATAAATGAATGACTACCTCCGGCCACTTTTCACGGACCATCATGATCAGGCCGGGGTCAGCCATGATTAAGGCGTCCGGTTGCAGGGCAATCACCGGTTCCATGTCAGCCAGATAGGTCTTGAGTTTGCTGTTATGCGGGCTGATGTTGCTGGCGACAAAAAACTTTTTATTGAGGCGATGCGCCTCGGCGATGCCGGTGGCAAGGTTGGCCAGATCAAAATCATTGTTGCGCACCCGCAAGCTGTAGCGCGGCTGACCGGCGTACACGGCATCCGCACCATAGGCCAAGGCGTAATGCATGTTTTTAAGGGTGCCCGCAGGCAAGAGTAATTCTGGGCGGTTCATAGGGTTTCTTCTACAAGGAGTGAACTGTATTGTAGCAAGAGATGGGGTTGCCGGTTTGCTCACGGCTGTGTAAAAATCCGCTATGCACAACACCCTTGTCGATATCCACACAACCAAGCGTCACCTTAAAGACCCGCAGTGGGTCGTGGTGGATTGCCGGTTTGACCTGCAACAACCCAAGGCCGGTCGGGTTGCCTATGTGGACGCGCACATTCCTGGCGCCCGGTACGCCGATCTCAACAAAGACCTTTCCTCACCGCCCACCAGCAAGAGTGGTCGACACCCGCTGCCGGATCCCACGATACTGGCGGCCAAACTCGGGCAGTGGGGTATCCATCAGCAGACCCAGGTTGTCGCCTATGACGCCAGTGGTGGCGCGTTTGCCGGGCGATTGTGGTGGTTGTTGCGCTGGCTGGGGCATGACGCTGTGGCGGTGTTGGATGGTGGCTGGCAGGCCTGGCAGATGGCAGGGTTCGCGCTTGAACAGGATTTTCCGGTGATGCAACCCACCCAGTTTATAACCAAGGTGCAGCCTCACCTCGTTCTGGAGAGTATCGCGGTGCAGCAAGGTCTGGCAGATAAAACGATAACCTTGATCGATGCGCGCGGGCGGGCCCGCTATGCCGGTGAAGTGGAACCGTTGGATCCGGTGGCGGGGCATGTGCCAGGTGCGATTAACCGACCATTTGAACAGAATCTCACTGCGCAAGGTGTGTTTTTGTCGGCAGACGAATTACGGGCGCGTTTTGCAGCGTATGCGAGTAAATCGCAACAGGTGGTACACATGTGCGGTTCTGGGGTTACCGCCTGTCATAATCTGTTGGCCATGGAGATTGCGGGGCTACGTGGCTCCCGGTTGTACGCGGGATCGTGGAGTGAATGGATCCGTGATCCTGCTCGCAATGTTAAAAAAGGTGACGAGGCTTGACAGGAGAGGGTCTGATCAGGCCTGATAAGCCGTGAACAATACTTTTTTAATAAATCGATAACAACTTAATAGGAGGTACGGATGCGTACTCAAGAAGCATCCCAGGAGCGTCGTGGCTCATCGCAGGATCGACTCAACACGTTGTTGGCCTCGCGCACAGAAACACTCGCATTGCTCAATCAATTGGCTGGGTTACGCCCCTTCAATCCCGATCAGGAACTGCAACAATTGCTTGAGGAGTTCTGCGAGGCCTTGGTGGATTACACCGCCAGTGCACATTTTCAGCTGTATCGTTTTATTGATGAAGGCACGGAGCGACGCGCCAATCTCAAACAAGTTGCTGATCAGGTGTACGCGCATATTGCGGACACCACACAGCAAATTCTCGATTTCAACGAGAAATATGACAACGAGGTGAAATACAACAATCTCAAAACGCTCGATAAGGATTTATCGCAACTGGCAGAGATAGTGGCGGATCGGATTCGTTATGAAGATCAAATCATCAAGGCCTTATCACTGGGGCGATGATGTCAGGGGTTAGTGGCGGCCTGAATAGCAGTGAAATGTCTTAAAAAGGCCCACATTCCTTTGCAGGCAGGGGGAGGAGCTCACTGTCTAAAACAACCTCACTCTCAGTGTCTGCTTCCATCTCGAGCGGTTCGGCGAACAACGCTATCCACCCGTGCGGCCATATCGGGCGCCAGTTCTTCGACGTCATACAGCGGTAATTCACTCTGCGTCATCGTCAATTCACCATCATAAAGTTAATCAGTTATATAGATTATCTTTTGTAAAACATCAAGATACAGGCATAGCTAATTGTATTTATTAATATTTTTTCAAGGGTATGGCTGATGCGCATTACTGGCTCAGTCGTTGAGTAAGAATTCCGGTGGTGCTTGACGTCGCCGGATTATTTGTGCCAGCAGAGGGGTATTTTCCGCATGGGGGCGTGATTTAATTTAACGATCGAAAAGAAACAGCACGGCCGCGTGTAACTTTGTTAAAGAAAAAAGCAGAGGGCAAGATAACCTGATTGATCTAAAAACGTTGGCTTGCTATCTCGTTAAACCAATCCATACTCTAACTCTGATTACATGAAAGGAAGTGAAGGTGAATTTATGAAGAGATTACTTGCGTGTTGTTTAATCGTGGTTTCCAATCTGGCCTGGGGCGATGTCCTTGGCTTTCGTGCCAGTGGTGGTGTGTTTGATTACGAAGTCTCAGGTACGATTCGGGATGGTACTGATACACTTGATCTAAAAAATAACTTGGGATTGGGTGATGAAAAGGAATCCAGTGGTTTTGTCTACATTGAGCACCCCCTGCCACTGATACCGAATATTCGGCTGGGTACCACCAGCGTGAAAATGACAGGTACGGGGACATTTACTACAACTTTTAACGGCCAGCCGTTTACTGGCACTGTTAATTCCGAGTTAGATCTCAGCCACACTGAAGTAGCCTTGTATTATGAAATCATCGATACCGGCTTTGATCTTGATCTGGGTCTGAATTTTAAATTGTTTGATGGGCGCACCACGCTCACGAGCGCAACGAACTCAGCAATTACGACAACACAGAAAATCGATGTCGTTGTGCCCATGTTATATGCGGCATTAAACATACCGCTCTACGGCTCAGGTTTTTCAATTGGTGCGGATTGGAGCGTGGTTTCCTATGATGGTAACAGTTTGAGTGATTTGTTACTGCGGCTGCGTTATGAAACGGCGTATCACCTGGGTGTTGAAGCGGGGGTACGCAATCTGGCGTTGAAGATTGAAGATACCTCAGATAATTTATACGCCGATATCAAGATCAATGGCCCGTATATTAATTTGTTTCTGTTTTTCTAAATTACCACGCATAAAAAAGGCGCTGTCATGTTGACAGCGCCTTTTTGTTTTATCCCTCGAAAATAATTAATATGGTTTCATCAGCGTTTTACAATGCGTGCCACAATATTTGCCTCGCGCGCCTTGCGTAAATCTTCCCGGATGTGGGCGGTTTGCCCGAGCTGGTTGCCGACATAGTAGCCGAGGCTAAATAGGCCGGTACATGTGATTACAACTAACAACAGTGTCATCGTCAAAACCTCTGGCTGCGGGTGGTGGTAAGTATGGGTATCGGTTTGCAGCGTGCTATTGTTTAATTAAAGGACGAAAATGCCGGCAAAACGTTGCGCCTGATCACGAAATGGATTTAATGGTGTTGAAATATAAAAACTGCGTCACACTTTTCACACATCGGTATTGTCGGCAGTGGCGGCGGGCAGTAACACCGGTTTCAAGTCTGCGGGGATGGGCACCATGCGTTCCATGAGGGGTACAGGCCGTTGCCCCAACCGCTGTTCATAGATCACGGTATAAGTGAGTACTCGTTTGCAATAATCACGGGTTTCATTAAAGGGCACCAGTTCAACCCAAAGATCAGCGGGGATGGAGCCTTCTTTGGGTAACCATTTGCTGACACGATGTCCGCCGGCATTGTAGGCCGCGGTGGCCAGGACTTTATTGCCTTTAAACTGATCCATGACCCGGCGTAAATAACTCACACCGAGCTTTACATTAGTGCTGGCATCGAGCAAGTCGATGCGCTGAAAACGCAGTTGCATGTTACGTGCAACTTGTTTCGCGGTGGCAGGCATTAGCTGCATCAATCCCATGGCACCGGCGTGTGACTTTGCATCTTCGGTAAAGGCACTTTCCTGGCGGATAATGGCAAATGCCCACGCTGGCTCAACGCCGTGTTGTTTGGAATGTGTCTGAACCAGATCGCGATGTGCCAGTGGAAAACGTTTTTCCAAATCATCCCAATAATCGGCTTGCATTAAGGTCATGATCGCCCGGTCATGCCAATTCCAGTCGTGGGCCAGTTGGGCCGCCATCAGCATTTGCGGTTTATCCATACGTTGAATCGCATGAGTCCACTCGCGGCGTGCATCGACCACACGATTAATTGCGTGCAGCTCACGCGCACGGGTAATGGCGGGTAACTTGGCGAGTGTTTGTAAATCATTGACGCGATGCGTCACTGGGCGATGTTCTAGTTGATAACCCAAGCCGGTGCGATCAGCAGCAAGAAAGCCATAGTAACTGCGGGTATCACTGTTGAGTAAATAAATTGATCGTGCCTCTTCCATCTGGCCCATGGCCTCCAACACACGCCCCCGCCAATAGCGCCAACGGTCACTGTGTTTGTCCTCACCATCCAGACGATCCAGCCAGGCCAATGCGGTATCCCAGTCCTGATCCGTGAGTGCGGTGAGGATGTAGAGTTCTTGTGCGCGTTTGTCACCGGTATTGATACTTACCTTGGCCAACCACTCGTGACCGCTATAGGGATCTTCCTTCGCCAGTGCCAAGGCTAAATGCCGTTCAATACGATCCCGTTCGCTACTGGCAAAATCAAATTCTTCACGCCAGCCCTGCCATAATTTCACAGCGGCTGGGCCATCCTTAAAGGCGAGACGGGCGATTCCGTCACCAATAATCCAACGCAACAACTGGCTATCTTCATCACCAAAGCGGTCATATATTTCTTCAACGTAGGTTGGATCACGGCGAACCTTGGCCCACATGCGCACCCAGAAGCGATCATCGGCATCCACGTATTGCGCAAGTGTCATACCCAGATTGATCTGATTGGCTTGCATCGTGAGCCGAATGCGTTCCCACACCAATTCTTGTGAAATTGCCCCGTCTTGATGCCAACGTGCGATCGGTGCTTCACAATTATTCGGCAGATGTTTGCCGGTCAACCAAACACCTTCCAACACACTGTAAGCGCGTTGCGGTTCTTTAATTTGAAACAGGGCGTGGGCAAAATCGCATTGCATGGCAATGTCGGGCGTGAAGTAATAACTATCCACCAGCAGCCGCCATTGTTTTTTACGCGCCAGCGTCTTTAACCATTCTTGTTGTAAACGCAAAGCCAGGGGCGAGCCCGTATGTTTATCTAAAAACAGGTAAATATTTTTGTAATCGGCATGATCAAGGTCACGACGGATCTCGGTAAATTCCAAATAAGGATGTAACGGGTAATCGCGCAGTTGTTGTTCGAGTTGGCGATAGTGGCCGAGGCGGCCGGATTTGAAGGCATGTTCAGCATCTAAAAATTGTTGGCGTTGTGTTGCCAGTGGATTTTCCGGTATAGCGGCCATTGCAGGCAGCATAACCAATGCCAAGACAGCACTGAGAATCTGCCGAACCCCAATCATGAGAGCATTAGTTTGCATGGATACACCTCGAAAATCCTTATCAACTATACACAGCTACTGGCCAGGGCGCCAGCTAACTCCTTGTTGTGCAACGGTTTGATCTATTTGCTATGGTGGTGGCTAATTTATCGACCGTTTGGCCTAAAAGTGAATAGCCAATACGTAAATAAATCCTGCCCTTTCGCCAGTAAACCTTAAACCGGCAAACTGTTTTATACTGCCGCCTTCGCATTTGATACGACAGCGTTAACGAGGTGGAGAACAAC
This sequence comes from Gammaproteobacteria bacterium, assembly GCA_031405795.1. GTDB lineage: Bacteria > Pseudomonadota > Gammaproteobacteria > UBA6429 > Thiohalophilaceae > JACQBC01. The sequence goes on along the minus strand of JANNJI010000794.1, from coordinate 8,486 downwards.
CCCATGGCAGACAAAAAACTCAATAAATATTCATCCCGCATTACCCAACCCAAGTCACAAGGGGCCTCACAGGCGATGTTACTCGGCGCGGGGTTAACTCAGGATGATCTGGCCAAGGCCGAGGTAGGTATCTCCAGTGTCTGGTGGGAAGGTAACACCTGCAATATGCACCTGAATGACCTGGCCGCAAAGGTCAAGGAAGGGGTGATCGCCGCCGGGTTGGTTGGCTTACGCTTTAATACCATCGGCGTCTCAGACGGTATATCCATGGGCACCGATGGCATGAGTTACTCCCTGCAATCGCGCGACATCATCGCGGATTCCATTGAAACAGTGATGAATGCCCAGTGGTACGACGCCAATATCTCAATTCCCGGCTGCGACAAAAATATGCCGGGGGTGGTGATGGCCATGGGCCGGGTTAATCGCCCCGCGCTGATGATTTACGGCGGTACGATTAAGCCGGGTCACTGGCATGACAAGACACTGGATATCATCTCAGCGTTTCAGAGTTACGGGGAATTCATTACTGGTAAGATCGAGGAAACCGAGCGGCAAGGTATTGTGCAACATGCCTGCCCAGGCGCAGGCGCCTGCGGTGGGATGTATACCGCCAACACCATGGCATCAGCGATTGAGGCCATGGGTATGAGTTTGCCTTACAGCTCGTCCACGCCTGCCGAAGATGATGGCAAAATAGCGGAGTGCCTCCGCGCCGGGCTCGCGATTCGTTATTTACTCGAGCAGGACATCAAACCCCGCGACATCATGACTCGCCGCGCTTTTGAGAACGCCATGGTGATCATCATGGCATTGGGGGGATCCACCAATGCCGTCTTGCATTTAATTGCGATGGCGCGTGCGGTGGAGGTGCCCCTGACCATAGACGATTTCCAGACCATTTCTGATCGGGTGCCTTTCATCGCCGATCTCAAACCCAGTGGCAAATATGTGTTTGAAGACCTGCATCAGGTGGGCGGAGTTCCGGCAGTGATGAAGTACTTACTGCAACGCGGATTTATTCATGGGGATTGTTTAACGGTTACTGGCAAGACTGTCGCGGAAAACCTTAAGGACGTGCCTGGGTTATCGTCGGGCCAAGCGGTGATCCTGCCGCTGGAACGGCCGATCAAAGCCACCGGCCACATCCAAATTCTCAAGGGTAATCTGGCCCCCGGTGGTTGTGTGGCTAAGATCACCGGCAAGGAAGGGATGCAGTTTTCCGGCCCCGCACGCGTATTTGATTGTGAGGAAGATATGCTGACCGGGTTGGAACGTGGTGAGATTATCAAGGGTGATGTCGTGGTGATTCGGTTTGAGGGACCTAAGGGTGGGCCGGGCATGCCGGAAATGCTGACTCCGACTTCTGCCATCATGGGCGCCGGGTTAGGTAAAGATGTGGCTTTGATCACCGACGGGCGATTCTCGGGCGGCTCGCATGGTTTTATCATCGGACATGTGGTGCCCGAGGCGCAGGAAGGCGGACCGATCGCGTTAATCAAGAGTGGCGACATGATCCGGATCGATGCCGATAAGCGCTTGCTGCATGTCGAACTCAGTGATGCTGAGCTTGCAAAACGGCGTGCCGTTTGGAAAATGCCAGCATACAAGGCCACCCGTGGCACACTCTACAAGTATATTAAAAACGTCAAAGACGCTTCGCAGGGCTGTGTAACCGACGAATAAAGTGAGAACAATGGTTGTATTCCTTGTGATTTATAGAAGCAACTAATTGAATTATATGAAGATAAGTTTATTATCCGATTTTGTGATGCGATACTATAGGCCGCCGCAAATATTCTTTGTTAGAATCACCTCACAATAAACGTGATTATCTGCATGGGTGCATGCGGGGAGGTTTTAACAATGACGCTACAACAAGCCCCAATCGTGGGAAATTGGTATGTTAATCGTACCGGCCAGCTGGTTAAAGTGAAGATGATGGAGTTGGTGCATGGTGCGCCTGTCAAGGCGATGATTGAATACCTGGACGGTACTCGCAAAGTCATCGATATGGATGCGTGGTCATGCCTAGAGTTAAATCGTCATCTGAATCGCGGCGGTAGTGTGCATTTTCAGAAGTAGCTGTGTTCTGTTGCGATACTGAGTAAAGCCCTTTACTCGATAGGTGAGGGGGTTTATCTTTTCAAATTGTAAAATATGTTTGGTTAAAATATTGTTTATCCTGCTGAGGCAGCAGGGTTGCTGTTGCCGAATTGGTATATGTCATTGCTAAGCAAATCAATCAACGCCGGTTTGCCCAGGTGATAACCTTGGCCATAGTCCACGCCTAACTGACACAATACCTGATAGTGGATTTCATGTTCGACAAATTCGGCGATCGTTTCCTTGCCTAAAGCGTGTGCGATGTCATTCATTGCCCTGACCATGGCTTGATCCACCGTGCTGTTAGCCAGGTTTTTAACGAAGCGCCCGTCTATTTTCACGATATCGACCGGTAGTTCACGTAAATAGGCAAACGAGGACATGCCGCTGCCAAAATCATCCAGTGCCGTGCGGCAACCGAGTGCCCGCAGTTGACTCAACAATGTCACTGCCATGCTCATATCGGCAATCGCCGAGGTTTCGGTGATTTCAAATATCAATGCCGCCGGATCGATCTTAGTTTGTGCCAGGACAGACGGGATCAATTCTGTGATCATCGCGGCAGTAATGGTTTGTCCGGACAGATTGATCGAATAGCGAATATCCGCACCATTACGCCGGATATGGGCAAGATGTTGTATGGCGTGGCGGACTACCCAGGCGTCAATCTCGGCGGCAAGACCAAAGCGTTCTGCAGTGGGGAGAAAACCCGACGGCATGATGATGGAACCGTCCGCATCTTTCATGCGGATCAAGACTTCAAACAGATTACTCTTTCTGGTTTTTGTCGCGACGATAGGTTGCAAGGCAAGAACAAAATGATCGTGTTCTAATGCCTGTTTGATGCGGCGTGACCAGCCCATGTCGATGGACATGGTGCGCACATCGCCGTCGTCTTGGGCAGTAAAAATATGAATACGATTACGTCCGGCGCGCTTGGCAAAATGACAGGCCACATCGGCTTGTGACATAACTTCCCCTGCTGATTGTGTCTCAGTATTGATTAATGCCACACCGATCGAACAACCAATATCAACTGTGCGACTGTCATAATGAAACGCATAATCTGCCAGGTGGCGCCGAAAGGATTCGGCGATAGGCTGGATCACATCGGGGTTGGCCGCACTCAATAACACCACAAACTCATCACCACCCAGACGTGCGACCAGGTCACTGCGACGGGTACGGCTATTGAGTAGTTGTGCGACTTCAATTAATAACTTATCACCGGCTGTGTGTCCAAGGGTATCGTTAATATATTTAAAATTATCCAGATCGATGTACAAAACGGCATAAGGGGAATGTTCATTACGTTTCACCTTCTCTACTACACGTTCCAATTCCGCATGGAAATAGGCGCGATTGTACAAGCCGGTGAGGCTATCGTGCTCTGCCAATTTTCGTAGATTTTCCATTAGCGCCTTGCGTTCGGTAATGTTCGCAATTAATGCGGTGTATTTTGTCCTTCCATCAAGGGTTAGGCGGCCGACTTTAAGTGATAGCGGGAAACATGAGCCGTTTTTGTTCTTACCGATGACCTCTGTTTCACGTACCAGGTATTGTTGAAGGGCAAGACGTCGAGATGGCCACTGGTCATGTTCATCAGGGTTAATGGCCTCATTGCTAACGAGTTGCAGGAATGAGGTGCCAATGATTTCGGCTTCATTCCAGCCAAAGATTTGTTCAGCGGCATGATTCCAGTGTTCTATCAAGCCATCTTCATCGAAGGTGACAATGCCTTCTGCAGTGTTGTCAAGGATTGAACGCAGGCGCTGCTCGCGGGCCTGGATACCATCAAGCATGGCGCGGTGTTCGCGGTTGTCACTGAGCATAACAAGAAAAAGTTTTCTACGGCCAACATACATTTCGGTGATATGTAAAATAATGGAAATCTCTGATCCATCTTTGTGCTGCCAGATGACTTCACGTGGCCTGCCGTCGATATTGATTATGTACGAAAAGTTAAAGTTACAAATCTGTAAATTATTGTCCTCCTGGTTGGGAGGTAAAATTAATATATTTACATTTTTTCCGATTACTTCTGCGGGGGGGTAGCCAAACAGTGATTCACTTGCCGGATTAAAACTTTCTATCGTACCCTGTTCGTTAATGGTAATAATAGCCTCTGCCGCATAAGTGAGAATGGCTTGTAGATGTTCCTGGCGCGTATGGATCTGTTCGCGCATATTCGCAAATGCGGCAATGAGATCCCGTGTCTCAGCAATGGGCGATTGTGGCAAGACGATGTTCGCTTTGCCGTCAGCCTCGGCCTTGATGGCGCGAATGACACGCAGAATTGGACGACGTATTTGTGTCTCAAATACCAGCGTACCGAACAGGGCAACAATCAACACGGCAATGGTTAGCAGCCATAAATACGTGGTAACCTGATTGGCGATTTGGGTGGTGCTGCCAATGTCATCAGCGGCACGCTGCTCTACTTCCACCGTTACCTCTTGCAGTGCTTGCCACATTTTAACGAACAGTGGGTTGATCTTGTTGCGCATTACCGGGGTATCCAATCGCCAGTTCTCACTGGACATAATGATGGATTTTGCTTGTTGATAACCCTTATTCCATTCTTTTTGAATACGGAATAACTCGTTTAAAGCAACACTTTGTTCAAACTCAAGCGAACCCCGTGCATCATATTGCTTTAGCTGGTTGAGCGCGGCAAGAATTTGCCGGTTAAATGTTTCTATATCGTCAACGTGTGACGACAAACTGGATTCTATTGTAGCGTTGTATACCCCTACGCGTGCGGCGCTGAACATACGAAAAAAACTGATGCGCTGCGACCACAGGTAGCGGACCTCATTAAACAGCCTGACGATTTGTTGTTCTTCCAGGGTGGTTTTGATGTTATTGGTTTCGTTAATGGCACCGGCGATGGTGGAGCTGAACTCCATGTTCAGCGGATTGAGGGTGTTTACCATGATAGTGATGTTGGGGAAGACTTTAAGGGGGTCGGCACGCATAACCATGATTGATTCGAGGAGTTGATGCAGATGTTTACTGTCTTTATCGAGTTGTTCGATTAAACCGGGTATGCGGAGTTTGCCTGTTACCCAGTCCTCCTGTTGCAGTCGCTGCAATACTACTTCGATATCGATAACATGTTTTAGCACGGTATGCTGCTCCTCGGTGCTGGGGTTCAGCATGTAACTTTGGAAATGGGTCTCCGTTTGCCATAACAGGTTGTGCAGAATACGCAGGGAGTGACTGGCGTTGACCCGCTGGGTCAGATTGTGGGTATTGGCTTGGTTTAAATTGGATACTTTGCCCTGTGCCAACCAGGCAATGCCGACCGTGGATATCACGAGAATAATGGCGGTAAACAGAAAGCGCCCAAGAATCGTGTTCATACCTATGGCTTCAACCCAGGTACGGCGAACAGGTGGAATCGGTGCGGCAGAATTAAGCAAATTCATGTGTCTGGTCTCGCCAGGGCCCCGGTGAATTATTGGTTTTGTCTGTGATATCAAGAGGGAGTATCGGTATACCACAGATAAAATTGAGTTTTTTTGTGTTTATAGACAGGGTAGACTCGCCGTATTCAATCGTCTGCGGAGCAAAAAGGGTGGTGAAATCAATGGATACAGGGTCAATAACAGCATTACAGGCACGTCTCCGGCAGTTTGCGCAGGTGCGTGATTGGGAGCAATTTCACTCGCCGAAGAATCTGGCGATGGCCTTGATTGTCGAGGCCGCTGAATTGGTGGAGCACTTTCAATGGTTGACGGAACAACAAAGTGCGCAGTTACCCGCCGAAAAGCTGGAACAGGTGGCATTTGAACTGGCGGATATTTTTATTTATACCGTGCGCATGGCTGATCGTCTGGGGGTTGATTTACCGGCCACGGTGCAACGCAAGATCGAGATCAATGAGAAGAAATACCCGGCCAATCAGGTCAAGGGCAGTGCGAAAAAATATACGGAATATTGATCTCAGCCAGTGATGACGTGTTTATCAGGTAACAGTGTGCTTGCTGTGCTTAGCGGTAAATTCACTTGCGGTGACGGGCAGGCTTAAAAAATTACCTTGGATCAGATAACAGCCGCGTTGTTGTAAGAACTCCAATTGAGTTTGCGTCTCCACCCCCTCGGCGACGACGCGGAGATGCAGGCTCTGCCCCATAACTATAATCGCGGTGGTGATGGCTGCATCGTCCTGATCTTCGGCGACATCACGGATAAATGATTGATCGATCTTCAGCGTACCAATGGGGAAGCGGCGCAGGTAATTCAGCGAGGAATATCCGGTGCCAAAATCATCCACGGCAATGCGCACCCCCAGATGATGAAGTGTGTTGAGCGCACTGATTGTTTTACTGGCATTGCGCATCAGCATGCTTTCGGTTAGTTCCAGTTCCAGGAGGCTGGGCATAATCCCCGTTGTCTGGATGATGTTTTGAATATTTGTGGAAAAATCAGGGTTGTTAAATTGGCGGCTGGACACGTTTACCGACATCAATAACCCGGCAAAGCCTTCACTATGCCAGGTGTGTGCCTGTTGGCAGGCCTGACGCAACACCCATTCGCCTACCGGGACAATCAAACCCGTTTCTTCCAGTAACGGCACAAAGTCATTGGGTGTGACCATACCGAGTTCCGGGTGCTGCCAACGCAGTAAGGCCTCGACACCAATAATTTTTCCGGTGTGTGTATCGTATTGTGGCTGATAGAGCAGAAAAAATTCCTGGCGCATTAATGCGTGGCGTAGAGAATTTTCCAATGCCAGGCGTTCGAATGTCCGTGCGCTCATTTCATTGGAATAAAATTGATAATTATTGCGGCCCAGATCCTTGGCGCGATACATCGCAATATCGGCATTACGTATGAGGGTTTCGGCATTCTCTCCATCGCTGGGAAAAATACTGACGCCGATACTGGCAGTGACGGAATACGCGGTATTGTCGATAACAAATTCCGGTACAAGTGTATCGAGGAGTTTTTTCGCCAATAGTGAGACATCTTTCTCTGAGGCCATGTCCTCCAGCAAAATGGTGAATTCGTCGCCACCAAAACGTGCGACCGTATCACCGCTACGTACTCCGCTCGATAGCCGCTGCGTCAATTGGAGCAGTAATTGATCGCCGCCGCTGTGACCGATACGATCATTGAATTCCATGAAGCGATCAATGTCGATAAAAATAACCGCGACATGGCGATGATGCCAGCGTGCGCGTGCCATGGCCTGATTTAAACGATCTAAGAAAAGTACGCGGTTTGGTAGTTTGGTTAAGGCATCATGGTGTGCCATGAATTGCATACGCTCTTGTGTGCGCATCCGGTCTGAAATATCTTTGCCGGTGGCAACAAAATGGGCAATGCGTCCCTGTGGATCACGAATTGGCGTAATGGTCTTTTCTTCATAAAAAATGCCGCCATCTTTGCGTTTGTTGATAAAGATGTCACTGAATGGATCACCGTTTAAGATGGTATCCCATAAAGACTTATAAAAGGTGTCGTCATGCTTTCCAGATTTGAGCACATTGGGTTTCTTGTGTGCGATCTCATCACGTGTATAACCTGTGACGGCGGTGAAGGCAGGGTTGACATACTCAACAAGGCCGTCACGGTCGGTAATCATTACCAAATCGGCGGTTTGTTCCAGGGCGCTGGCAAGGATTTGCATCTGTGCCATGGTGTTTTGCACGTCGGATATATCCGATGCGACGCCCAGTACACTGGTGACTTTTTGGTTTGCATCGAACACGGGTTGTAAATGGGTGTGATAGATGCGGCCTGCGACGGGGATGATGGTTGTTACTGCCTGTCCGCTCAAGGCTTGCCGCGTATTGGCAATAACCTGCGGATAATCTTTGTAGACATCGAAAATCGATTTACCAACGACCTCGCCGGACTTGAGTCCGAGTTCAGTCAAACCCTTGCCCTCGGATAAGGTAAAAATTCCCTCGGCGTTACAAATCCAAAGGATAATGGCGGAATGAGTAAAGATCAGATTCAATAAGGATTGCAGGCGCTGATATTCCGTCTGTTGAATCTTTTGTTCCCCAATCTCACGCGCCATCATGGTTAATGAAACTACCTCATGTTGATATTTTATTGGGGAGATGATGTGTTCCAGGTGATGGGTATAACCGTCTTTGCCGGTAAGGTTAGCCTGGAAAGAACTGGTAGTACCTGTGCGCAGTACCGTTTCGAAGTGTTGTTGGGCCAATTTTGCGGCGTGGTTGTCAAGGTACTCGTAATAAATGCTACCCGCCACATCATTACCGATGATGTTGGCCATCACGGGGTTGGTCATGATAATGCTGCCATCAATATCCAATAGCAGGGTGCAAAGCAACGAGTACTCAGTCAGTGCTCGCCACGCTGTTTGTAAGTGATGCAGCAGGTCGCTGGTATTCGCGGGG
>JANNJI010000793.1:0-1915 GCA_031405795.1 Gammaproteobacteria bacterium | reverse complement strand
CCGCCAGCACCCAGAAGCTGATCGAGGCGATGTCGAAGATCGCGGCCGACATCCAGGTGGTCACTGCCGATCTCAGCAAGACGGTGGGCGACCAGCGCGTCAAATCCCATACGTTAACCTGTTGCGCCGAGCCATTAGTTTGAATAAACGCCACCCGTGGTTCATGTGTTGAAACAGCGAAATCAACGATGCGTGCAGAATTACCCAGATCAAGTTGCAGTTCTTTAATGGGGAAGGGTTTGATGGTTACATCTGGATTAAATTCTGCGGCGATAGCACTACTCGGCAATGTGAGCAAGTTACTTGCTGCGATGAGGCACGTGAGACGAAAGCAGAAGCTTAAGAAAAAATAGCGGTGGCTCAGTGACACGGTGTTGCCTCCAAGGAAATAATTATTTTGTATGTGCGGTTAGGGATAATTCGTTAATCAGAGATTCCTTAGAGCTTTTGCTTTCAGCTATTCAACGACCGCCCGCCATCCACGACCAACACCTGGCCGGTGATATACGCCGCGTCGTTGATTAAAAATAAAATGGTGTTGGCGATGTCTTGCGGGTCACCTTTGCGCTTTAAAAAAGTTTTGGAGACGATGCGCGCTTGGTTGACCTCGTCTAAATGTTCTGGCCAGAGGATGGCACCGGGGGCGACAGCGTTAACCCGGATGTTGGGTCCCAGCTCTGCGGCCAGTGCCTTGGTCATCATCACTAAACCTGCTTTGGCCATGCTATATATTGGATAGCCCTTGAGCGGCCGGTCGGCATGGATATCGACGATGTTAACGATACAGCCTTTGCTTTGTTGCAGGTAGGGCGCGGCGGCCTGGGCCAAAAAGAAGGGTGCCTTGAGGTTGGTGCCGAAGAGATCCTCCCACTGATCCTCGCTGACACTGCCCACCGCCGTGCTGTAAAAAGTCGAGGCGTTATTAATTAATACATCCAGGCGTTGCCAACTGGCATGCGCCTGCTGCACCAGGGCAGGTAAGGCGGCGGGTGTATTGAGGTCAGCCTGTACCAATACCACTGAATCCGCGCGATGTTCCAGGAGTTCCTTTTGCAATTGTTGCGCGGCAATGCGCGAACCACGGTAATGCAAGACGATATTCATCCCGGCGTGGTGCAGGATGCGGGCGGTTATTGCGCCGATGCGATGGGCGGCGCCCGTGATTAAGACAACCTTATTCTGTGTCATGATGTGTTATGCTACGGGCCATTATTGGATTGCTAACTGTAGCGCAGTTCTGGCCTAAACTCACTGTCTTTATGCCTTATCCCGTGACGAATCAACCCCCACAGCCGGGCTCTTCCATCAGCGGATTACCGTCGCCTGCGGCGCACGAGTTGGCGCGCAGTCAACAACTTGCACAACAGATCAAGCAAACCATTCACGATCACGGTGGCCAGATTAATTTTGCTGCATTTATGCAGCAGGCCTTGTTTACGCCGGAGTTGGGTTATTACCGTGCCGCCAGTGAAAAGTTTGGCAAGCACGGCGACTTTATCACCGCGCCGGAGATCGCGCCGTTATTCTCGCAATGTCTGGCACAATTTTGCGCGGCGCTGTTGCCGACGTTAGCGGAGCCCGTCATTTGGGAAGTGGGTGGCGGCAGCGGCCGGATGATGGTGGCGTTGTTACGTACACTGCAAAAATCAGAGGCCTTACCAAAACAGTATTACGTCGTTGAAACCAGCGCGGTCCTGCGCGAACGTCAACAACAATTCGCGCAGTGTCAGTTGGGTGCCACCGCAGAATGTATTACCTGGTGCGAGGCATTACCGGATCATTACAACGGCATCGTATTGGCCAATGAATTGCTGGATGCACTACCGGTGCAACGCTTTTGCCGTCACGAGCATCACTATGCTGAGCAAGGTGTCACCGTCAAGGAGGATGCGCTGTGTTTCATGGAAACTCCGAT
>JANNJI010000792.1:0-1661 GCA_031405795.1 Gammaproteobacteria bacterium | reverse complement strand
TTTCTGGCGGTGTTGAAGATCTCCCAACGAAGCGGGGACAACTTCCACCCACCCACTGGCACCTCCACCCAAAATCGTTAAACTCGCGTCCTCAATCCACCTATAAGAAACTTACAATGGCGGAGCAGTATCGCTTTACCTCAGCATGGTTTCAGCTGCTGTATTAGCAGCTTGTTGAAAAAAACCCGCCCCTATACCGAAATTGATAAAATAACTATAACTTAAAAACACGGGAATCAAAACATACGTGACGCCGATAGCAACCAACCCTCTGTGTTCATCACGCGCACCGTTGAAGACTTTGTGCCTGCCAAACACCCGTTACGCGCCATGCGCAAATTGGTAGATGTTACCTGGGTCTGGAAAAGGCGACAGATCGGGTTATTTTCACGGTGGCAGGATTTAATTTGCTCCGAATTTGTAATATTGAGGCGAGATGTTGAGAAACAGGAAAAGAAGGGCCGAATAACCCCCTTATCCGCTGAAAATGATCCCTATTTTCTGACTTACACGATGACAAAGACGAAAAATCAGGTCCTACGGAAAAATAATTATTTTGAATGACGATGCCGTAGAAATTAAACAGGGGTTTTTCAACAAGCTGTTAGACACTACCCGTATGCAGGACACTAAAAAACGAATCCGTATTTTGACCTGTCTTTTTATCTCTCGACAATAACAATATGATGCACCAAACATAAAACCGCGAGTGCTGTCACGTATTAATATTCTATTGTAAAGAAAATATCCCCGCTGGTAATCGACTGCGCACCACGGTAACCGCTTTCCGATTGCAGCTGTATGCGCTTGGAAAGTTGATAGCGGAATTGCACGATGTTACTGGATTCGATAATGCCGGTGAAATAGCGCACATAGAGTTTGGGTGAGAGATATTTGCCGACCACCAGCGAGGTGTATTCCACCGTTTTCCCCGCCTCGACACGGAATTCATCTACACCCAAGCGACCACCCACCTCACGTGCCAGCAGGTCACCACCCACCAGCGACATGGCAGCGGCGGTATCACGGATTGATTCACCTTCAGCGTTACCCGCCTGACTCAGTGGCCGACCCATGATCAAATACGCCAGGGCATCGGCCTCCGCCATCGCCGGTTCGGCAAAAATAGTCAGTTCTGGTTTTTTTAAAGTCCCGCGCACGCGCACACCGGCGGTGACCGCGTCGACCACGCGCACCGCTTCGACATCCACGCCGGGATCATCCAGTAAACTGTTGGCATACAACAGTCGACCGCGCCGAATCGTCAGATTTTGGCCGCGCATACGATAGATACCTTCACTGATACTGACCTCGCCCTGGCCAATCGCTAATTTATTCGGTTCATCAATTAATACGATGGTTCCCGTCAGACGGCCACTGACACCGAAACCATCGACATCCACCAATTCACCCAGTTTCACCCGTACCTGGGTATGTATCTTCCACGGCAAATCTTTTTCAGAGATTTTATCTTTGGTGATAATGATCACATCCGGTGAGATCTCTGCACTTTCTTTTGGCAGACTGCGCGGTCGCTAAAACGCCGCGTGACGCGGCGTTTGCCACAGGCAGGCCAGGCAGGAATTGAACCCACAACCCCTCGTGTTGGAGACGAGTGCTCTGCCAATTGAGCTACTGGCCTAAATATGGGTGGGAATAAA
>JANNJI010000791.1:0-1251 GCA_031405795.1 Gammaproteobacteria bacterium | reverse complement strand
GTTCCTTGCCGGGGTTCTTGAACGCGGAGGGCAAATTGACAAATTGCCCCAACAAACTGTCAGACGCGGACGTACGCACCGTCTTAATCGGTGCCTGTGTATTGGGACTTCCGGACGATACCGCCATACCACCGCCACATTCCGTTGATTGCTAAATGATTCTATCGCACAACTGAACCATTAAAGAGTATCGCCGTATCTGCAAAGTGTGTCTAGTGTCACTCATTGCAATTTTGTCATCGACTCTGTTCCGAATTCCTGTCCACCTTATTTAATAATGCTTCATGCGGTCGGCGCATTGTTCCTCCCTTTGCAAAAGGGGGGCGAGGGGGGATTTGCACTGTGCGCTGAAAATAAAATCCGCCTCGGTTACTAAACTATTCCTGCGTTGCTCTCGACTGCTCGTTCCCGACGCAGTCTACCGAATCCCTCCCTGGATTCGTACCGCGTGCAGTCGTCCCCCGCTCACGCTGTTCGGGGGTCGACAAGCAATTTAGAAGTTCCCTGGTTCACGATTTAAACCAGGCAGGATCAACCGGGGACAAAATCATGGTGCTGGAGACCGGAATCGAACCGATGACCTACTGATTACGAATCAGTTGCTCTACCGACTGAGCTACGCCAGCAAGAAAATTAACAGCGCAGAAGTATACTGGAAAATCGTGCTTGGAACGAGCCGCAGAACGCGATCAACCGGTGGTTTGCCGCAGGCGGATGATAACATCCACCCCCTCCGCCACCGTCCCTTCCGGCAAGGTCGGCAGTTTTTGCACCACAACCTGATCGGGTTCAATGTCGGTCAGCATTCCGGTATCAACGTTATAGAAATGGTGGTGTGCGCTGGTATTGGAGTCGTAAAAAACCTTGTTCGGGTCAATGATCACCTCACGCAACAGACCCTTGCTGGCAAACAGGCCTAAGGTGTTGTACACCGTGGCCTTGGACACCGCATCGCTGTTCGCGTTGACGATCTGCAGGACCTGCTCGGCGGACAAGTGTTGGGGTTTAGCAAAAAGAAGGTAGGCAATGTCCATCCGCTGCTGGGTAGGATTGATGCCTGCCTGCTGCAAAAGCTGCGATACATACTCTTTGTGTTGTAAGAATGTTGAATTCATGACCAGGAAAGTATAGAACAAGCATTTAGACAAAGTCTAGGTATAACCGCTTGTCGTCGTCCTGGCCAAACGCCACTTACCCTTTTTCATCAACTCTGATCCGAAACCACCCGGACTCTACCCCTAAACGCCACTT
>JANNJI010000790.1:0-3600 GCA_031405795.1 Gammaproteobacteria bacterium | reverse complement strand
AACGGGCCTGAACATCTTCGGCCCACCCCAGGCCCAAGACGCGATGCTGCAACATCTCACTGGAGTATGCCGCATTGGTGCAGGCCTTGGCGCAACGCGGCTCGTCTTTGGCTCGCCGAAGAATCGAGATCGCACCGGGTTGAGTGATCAGAAGGCCATGGATGTGGCGATCCCTTTTTTTCGACGTCTTGGAGACATCGCTCAAACCTTCGGCGTTGTGATTTGCCTCGAACCCAATCCAACCTGCTATGGCGCAAACTTCATGACCACCAGTGCTGAAACGGCACAAGTGGTGAAACAGATTGCCCACCCGGCCGTTAGGATGCAGTTGGACACAGGTGCGCTTACCATCAACCACGAAGACCCTATCATCGTGCTGCATGACTGTGCACCTCTCATTGGGCATGTTCACGCCAGTGAGCCTGATCTGCTTCCTCTGGGTGACGGAGGAACTGAGCACAACAAGGTGATGGCAGCCCTTAAGCTGCATCTGCCAAATCATGTAGTTTCCATCGAAATGCTGGCGACCAAGAATGAACCGCATGAAGTGTCCATTGAGCGTGCGCTGAAGGTGGCGATTCGGCACTACCGCAATAACAACGTTGGGACCAACGTATGAAGTGGCTCATTCTCATTCTCGGCATTGCTACCAATGCCTCAGCCAGCGTTCTGGTCAAGATGGCTATGCTGCCACCGCGCAAGTTTCCATCGCTAAGCGAACCAGTAGCCGCATTCAGTAACTGGCCATTTTGGTTAGGTTTGGTGCTCTATGGAGCAGCTTTTTTACTTTATGCAGCCGCGTTGAATCGTCTGCCATTAAATGTTGCCCATCCCTTACTGACTTCAGGTGCCGTGACAATGGTTGCTTTATTCTCCGTTGTGATCTTTCGCGAGCCCTTCTACTGGACGACTGGATTAGGAATTTTTTTAGTCGTTGCTGGCGTAGGATTGATCACTGCTCGTGTAGTTTGACGCCAACAAAAGAAATAAAAGATGAATAATAACATTTCACTTGAAACACGTACCGAATGGCAAGTCCCCGCCTTTAAAACATCACTGTGGCTTGGCCGACAGCACCCCTATTGCGTCGTCATACCTGTTATAAATGAAGGGAAGCGAATCAGAACGTTACTGGAACGGATGGCTTTACTTAAGATCAATAACAGCGCCGACATTATTATCGTCGATGGCGGTAGCACTGATGGGTCACTGCAAATTCCGGCACTTGAAAACCAAGGAGTACGCGGTCTACTGGTCAAGACCGGCCCAGGCAAACTCAGTGCTCAATTGCGCTGTGCTTACGCATTTGCCCATGACCAGGGCTATGAAGGGATTGTTACGATAGACGGAAACAATAAAGATGATCCCGAAGCAATCCCAAGATTTATCGATGCGTTAAGGAATGGTATTGATTTTGTACAGGCATCTCGCTTCATATCAGGAGGGGTTGCTGAAAACACACCCGTATTACGCAACCTGGCCATCCGTTTAATTCACGCGCCGATGTTGCGACTGTTCTCTGGCTTTCACTGGACGGATACAACGCAAGGTTTTCGAGCCTATCGCAGCAACATCTTACGGGACACACGGGTTGCGCTATTCAGAGACGTGTTCTCCACCTACGAGCTACTTGCCTATCTGTCCTATCGTATTCCAAAACTGGGCTATTCCTGCCTGGAGTTGCCGACAGTAAGACAGTATCCGGCAAACAGTAAGATTCCTACCAAAATCAGCGGCATCAAAGGAAATCTCTTGGTGCTGCGCGTTCTGTTTATGTCTTGTTTCGGCATGTATAACCCGAAAACAAGCAAAATGTCTAAACACTAGAATGAAAAACCCTCTTGCCAAAATCGATACCGTTTGGTTTATATGGTCCGTTGTGCTTTTTTCTTATGTTGTATTGTTATGGATCGACTATCCGTTACGTAGTTTTTCGTCAGACAGCTGGTCCTATCAGGAACTCGCACATTCATTTGCCAGTGGGGATCCCTATCGAATCATAACGCTTCGATCATATTGGTCACTCGAATACTCGGCGTCTTTTCCGCCAGGTTACCCGTTTATAATTTATCTGCTTCATCGGTTTTTCGACCAAACTCCCTATGTAGCCGTCGGCCTGAATGTTATGGTCGCCGTCATTACTCCATTGGCTAGTGCCTGGCTTACGAGAGTCTTAACCGGACAAAAATTAGCTGGGTTAATCGCTGGTTTCGCCCTCCTGCTTTATCTACCTTATATTGAAGAGGTGCTGGCAGGTCGTAGCATACCATTGGCTATCTTGTTATCAATAAGTGGGCTGGCCAGTTTGTTCTCCATCAGAAAACCCGCGATGCCCGTAATTGCCGGGCTTCTGCTCGGACTGGCATGTCTGGTTCGTTTCGATCAGCTACCGCTGGTGTTACTGTTTTTTGTACTGGCCTTATGGCAGCGACAACCCTTCTCACGGCTTATGATCGCGGGCATCACGATGATGGTAACAATATCACCCTGGATTTATATGAGCTGGGAACATTTTGGAAAACTATGGGCGTCAGATAATTCCTGGGTGGCCATCTCAAGTCAGCCTGCTTATGTTACAGATTTCCCCGCAATTGCACCCCAGACGCTCTGGACACACCCGGCGGATTTTTTGTCAAAATGTCTTAACAATGTATTGACGTTGATACAAGGTCTGATTTCTGCAATTATTCGTTATTACCCAATATTACCCATTGCGCTGGTTTTTGGGTGGCTCAACCGTAAATCCAATCAGGCAGTGCCATTTAGTAAAGCCCATTATGGCGTGTTAGTTGTTGCCACTTTGGCGCTTACTCCCCAAATAGTAACGGGTTATATTACTTACCGTTATTTCTCTTTCATATTGTTATGTGCATTAATCTTCCTATTCTCAACCACAGTCACAAATATCAAGTCAGAGAAAAACCACCGCATCATATTGCTATGGATTGGTTTGGTGCTAAATTTCACAATGGTTGCGCTGTGGGCGAAAGAACATGCAGCCAGTCGTGAAATATCCACCGTTAATTTACAACAACAAAAACAATTACTGATGGCTTTAGACCAATGTCACGCAGCCGAGTCTAATGTACTTTATGTTTTCCCAGCAAAAGGAGGACACGTACCCGCTACACGTTACGGGGCTGAATATCGCCGCCGCGCCGCTTTAATGCCAAATAATATTAACCTGGGAAATACTGCTAACCGTAATTTGTTTGAACAAACCCTGGTGCCGTTACGATACGTCACCTTCCCGGAAAACAGTGGAATTAATCATGATTGCGATAAGATATTGTCCCCGCTAACCATAAAAATTACGGCTGCGCCTGGAAATATGTAATAGTTGCACCCTCAAACCTGTCGCACCACGAGTTCGTGCGCCGACCCAGTGAATGAGCAATAGTACGTATCACACCCTCGACGAAGCCATGATGGATGTGCCTGCGTATATGCAGTACTACGACAGCGTTCGATTACATTCCACACTAGAGTTACCAAACCACGATGGAAAATGAAAACACACTTACTACCTAAGCAATAGCAAAGGATACAGACTGCTCACAGAAGAAGGATTTAACGAGAGCGACATTATTTTTGATGGAC
>JANNJI010000789.1:0-7240 GCA_031405795.1 Gammaproteobacteria bacterium | reverse complement strand
TTTGGTTTAATATTTATTATTGTTGGTGTCGCCTTCAAACTGGGTGCGGTACCTTTCCATATGTGGGTACCTGATGTCTACCAAGGTTCTGCGACTGCCGTGACACTCTATATTGGCACAGCACCCAAGATTGCTGCTTTTGCCATGTTAATACGGTTATTGGTGGATGGCATGCAGCCTTTATATGCAGACTGGCGCGATATCCTCATTATTTTGGCCGTTGCCTCCCTGGCGATTGGTAACATCGTTGCGATCGCGCAAACCAACATTAAACGGATGTTGGCTTATTCAACTATTTCACATGTTGGATTTTTGTTGCTGGGTGTGATATCGGGTACTCCAGCAGGGTATGCCGCTGCCATGTTTTACGTGTTGATCTATGCGGTTATGGCCTTGGGTGCCTTTGGCATGATCATCATCATGAGCCGTTTTGGCTTTGAGGCGGAACAATTAGAAAGTTTCAGGGGTCTCAACCAACGTAGTCCCTGGTTTGCCTTTATGATGTTGATCCTGATGTTTTCGATGGCAGGTGTCCCACCTTTTGTTGGCTTCTGGGCAAAACTCGCGGTACTCAAGGCGGTCATCGACATTCAGCTGATTTGGCTTGCGGTGGTGGCGGTGATTTTCTCCATTATCGGTGCGGTCTATTATCTCCGCATAGTCAAGTTAATGTATTTTGACAAACCACAGGACAGCCAGGCACTGGAGTGTACAACCGATATGCGCATCATGATGAGTATTAATGGCATGGCGGTGTTGTTGCTAGGCTTAAATCCGGGGATGCTGCTGGCGTTGTGCGCAGGTGCCATTGCGAAATAGTCGTCGCTAATAAACTCTATCTTGGCTACCTCGCTATAATTAACTGAAATTCATTGCATTTTGTTACTTATTTGGCGAGTTTATCGGTTGCTATATTAGCTGACACGAATATTCTAATAAATAGCCCTTTATTAGTACTGATATTACTGTTGCATTGACCCCAATAGTACTGCAAACTGCACCATCAAAGGGTCTGCAGCCATGCAACTTCGACACAAATTCTTTCTTATTTTGACCGTACTCACTACGGTACCACTCCTGATTTTATTATTTGGGGTAGTGGATCACCTTGAATCGGAAATCCGCACCCGTACCGAAAAAGAGTTGCTTGTCACGCTCGACAAGATGGCAAGCGAGCTCGGTTTGATCATTGACAATCAACAGTCAATCGCCCGCGGCCTGGCCCAGGACCCGACACTACGCCAATTTGCCGGTATGGTGAATACACCACTGGGCAGAACAGGCAGTCCAGCGCTTTACCGGTCGCGTGCTGAGGCACTGGAGGATTATTTTCTCAATTACCAAAAGGCTGTCCCTAGTATCCAGGCGTTACGCTTTATGGATCGCAGTGGTAAAACCTTGGTTAAAGTCAAAGAAGGCAAACCAGTTGAAGCAAAGCAATATGATGAAGACCATCGGCGTTTATTTGTCTCGGATCAATCCAATAAGGCTTTTTTCAAGGATGCCATATCCGGCCAGCATGATGTGGTTATGTCGGACTTTGAACTAGGACAATTAAGCGGTAACAGCGATTTTTGTCCAGCGATGGTGCGCTACACCGTCAGGATTAAAGATGAAGTCGATGAAACGAACGGCTTACTCGTGGTTAACATGTGGGGTTCGCGTTTGGATTCCGCTATTGAGGCTTCATTGGGTGGTTACCCAGGCCGTGCATTTTTAGTTGAGTTGAACGATGGGACACCGCGTGATGGTATTTATCTTTATCATAGGGATAGTCGACAACGGTTTGCCGACCAGATTCATTCAGAATATCGTTTCCAAAACGAATTGAGTCTGCAAGAATGGCAAAATATTAAATCGGCAAAAGGGAACGGCACCGTTTTTCGTGATGACGGGACTATGTACTTTTATCGTACTCTATCGCCATTTGCTACGCGACCCAATGTCAATTGGTTATTAATAATCAAGGCGGACAGTCATGCGTTAATCCAACCTGTTCATGATATGCGCCAGTCGATTTGGCTGTTGTTAGGAGCATTAATGGTCATTAGTCTGATGATTTCAGTTTGGGCGGCTTGGCGCCTGACACGGCCAGCACATGCATTGGCGGATGCTATAACACGTTATGCTGATGGCGACACATTAAGCCAGTACAATGAAAAGGGCAAGGACGAAATAAGCCATGCGGGCAAGGCATTCAACTATTTAACAAATAAGCTCATGCTTGCAGAACAAGAACGAGACAAGGCGGAGAGAATTGCATCTCAATCTGAACGACTGATATCCATTGGGCAGCTGGCTGCTGGTATTGGCCATGAAATAAATAATCCACTGATGAATATTATGTCATTGGCAACGCTGATTGAGTCCGAATTGAAAGGTAAAAATCCAGAGTTGTTAATGGACATTCATTTGCTACAAAAAGAAGGTAAACGATGTGCGCGGATTATACAAGGGATACTGAGTTTTGCCCGTGAAAAGCAGCCGGAACACCATCGATTTAACATGGCGGAGCTGATTGATGACACTATAAAATTATTAAAACACAGGTTGTCAGCATCAGCTATTCATCTGGTTACTGACATTGAAAAAGACCTGTTTATGTTTGGTGACGCAAATCAACTGCAACAGGTGTTAGTGAATATTATTTTAAATGCGGTGCAGGCATCGCCAGAGGGTGGTTCGTTATCGATTATTGCACGTCAGGACATTGACTACATCGCTATTCACATCATAGATACAGGCACTGGAATAGATCAGAAAAATATTAGCAGGGTCTTTGACCCCTTTTTCACAACAAAGGCAGAAGGTGACGGCACTGGCCTTGGTTTGTCTGTAAGTTATGGCATAGTCAAGCGTCATGAAGGCGCGATTTATCTCGAAAATAATGTTGATACGGGATTGAGCGTCATGATTTTATTGCCGATTCACGATCATGAATCCATTTCGAAACATCAAAGTGAAGCGGAGGTTGTCTGTGTCGCGTGAACCAATAAAAATATTATTTGTGGATGATGATGCCGTCACCTGTCGCATTATGAAGCGTAATTGCGACTCCAGCCACTATGCATGCACTGTGTTTCAAGACGCCAAGTCTTGTCTGGAGTCGTTTGGTCAGACTGGCGCTGATATCGTTGTCACCGACCTGCGCATGCCAGGAATGAGTGGGTTTGAATTGTTGACCGGGTTGCGCAGCATAGATAAAGATGTGCCGGTAGTTGTGATGACTGGGTATTCATCCGTTGATAATGCGGTCGAAGCAATGAAGCTGGGTGCAAATGATTTTATCAAAAAGCCATTTGATTTTGATGAGCTTCGACTGATGGTCGAGCGTACTTTGAAGGTGCGCCGATTACGGCAAGAAAATGTGTTGTTAAAACGGCGCTTATCACCCACGGGTAATCGTTTTGGGATGATTGGTGATGCGCCAGTTATGCGCACGCTGTATACGACAATTGAAAAGCTCGCAGAAGTGTCGTGCAACGCCATTATTACTGGAGAGTCAGGTACAGGTAAGGAATTGGTTGCGCGAGCGCTACATGATTATAGTCCGCGACGTGAGAAGTCGTTTGTCGCCATTGATTGTGGTGCGCTGAGCGATACACTCTTGGAAAGCGAGTTATTTGGCCATGAAAAAGGTGCATTTACTGGCGCAATACAACGTAAATATGGGCTGATGGAACAAGCGGACGGTGGCACCTTGTTTTTAGATGAGATATGTAATATTTCTGATAACATGCAAGTCAAACTCATGCGTGCTATTGAAGACAGGCGAATAATACGTGTCGGTAGTACTATACCTGTTTCGGTTGATGTTCGAGTGGTTGCCGCCAGTAATCAAGAACTGGAAAAAATGGTTGAGCAGGGTAGTCTGCGTCATGACTTCTATCATCGGTTAAATGTAGTCACACTACGTGTTCCATCTTTGGCGGAACGCCGTGCTGACATCCCCGCGCTAGTCAACCATTACCTACAAGAGTTTGCTTTGCGTTATCACCGTGATGTGCAGGGATTCGATTCAGCATCTCTGCAAAATTTATGTCGAAATGAATGGAAAGGAAATATTCGTGAGCTGCGCAACACCATAGAGCGTTGCGTTATTCTGGCGGATGGGCCGATACTGAATTGGCAAGTAGCGGTTGAACCTTGCGTTGTTACGGTGTCACCGGCTCGGTTTTCTGAGGAAGAGTTTTTTTCACTAATCGAGCTTGAGCAGGAATATATCAATCATGTGCTCAAGTGTTTTAAAGGTAAAAAGACCAAGGCAGCGCAAATATTGGGGATCGACAAGACTACTTTGTGGCGGAAGTTACGGCGCAGCGAAGATGAAGAAATTAAAATGGTGTAATTTACAAACCCCGATATGCATTATCGGTGCAAATTGCAATAATACATGCAGTTATTTTATGAAAATATTTGACGATTGATTTTAACCAGTTGATTATTATGGTGTTTAAATATAGTATAAATTGTGGAATGTAAATTGCTGTCTATTAAATAGTTAGTCACTCTAATAAGTTTTTTCACATGTAACGTTAGGAGAAGATAAAGATGAAATTAAATAATACTGCACTCGTATTGGTTGGCGCGCTGAGCCTGAGCGTTGCTACCGCATTTGCTGCGGATAAGGCAATTGACGCGAAGAAAGATGCCAAGAATGGCTACCATCAACAACGTGTTATTTATCATATCAATGATGTTCATAATGCAAAAGCTGCATTGCGTAATGCAAAAAACCATTTGGAGGCTGTGGGCGATGAGAATATCGATCTCGTTGTCGTGACCCATAGTTCAGGCGCCCTGGCACTGGTTGATGGCACCATGGGTGAAAAAGACAAAGAAGGCAAGGCAATTGATTTGCGCGATGATATAGCCTCTTTAGCTAACCGGGGTGTGCGTTTCCAAATCTGTGCAAACACCATCAAAGGTATGAAGATACCTAAAGAAAAGATCAGTGAATTTGCTGAAATCATTCCATCGGGCGTGGCTACGGTTTCTGAATTGCAATTGAAAGGGTATACGTACGTTAAGCCGTAATTATTGAACTGACATCTAATAGAAAACGGGCGCATAAAGCGCCCGTTTTTTTATTATCGATAAATGAAGTTAAAAGAAATCATTCCACTGTTGACTCGCCGATCTCTTTTTCACCTTTGTTGTCTACCCAGCTGAGTTTGATGGTATCGCCTTTTTTTGCGTTTTTTACCCGGAAAGATAAAAAGGGATTTTTTGATACGGCCGGACCCCATAAACACGTCATCACGTTTTTACCATTGTGTTCGCAAGCTACTTCGGTGATGTAATGGGCTGGAACAACCTGTCCCGTCGCCTTGTCTTTTCTCAATCCAGATTCCATGTCATGAAAAACAATAACTTTAACGCCAGCAACATTTGTAGTGCCTTCTTCAATCCAAGCCTTAATTTTCATCGGTTTATTTGCCATTTTTCCTTACCTCGCAATCTAAAATTTTCTAGTGAGCGTTAACCGCCACAGCCACCCAGTGTCACTTTAACGGGTTTTTTTGCACTGAACAATTTACCCCCGGCTTTAATAACTGCGACAACATCTGATGTTTCACGCATTTTGATGCGGCAGGTGACAAAGCTGTCGACGTTACCGGTCAAGATATAACTCGCGCACAATGGATTGGTGTTTTTCGGTACCAATACCGACATCTGTTCCACATTGGCAATGGTTGTTTTTATCGTAACTGAAACCACGGCGCCGTTTTCAGCAATATCGGGCGCCTCAACAGTAATGTCATTACTTGCTGCTGCTGTGGTTGAACCTGCGATACCAGTCATTGCCTCATCCATCGTTTTTGCGTCAAAGGCGTTTTTTGGCCAGGCCGCCAAGACGTTTCGTGGAGTAATTAAGCCCGCACCAACCGCAATTGCAACTGAGCTTGCTGCCAGGGTGGTACGTAGAAAAGTACGACGTGTTTGTTTCATTTATTTACGACTCCTTCATAATCAGTGGTAATTTGTTACCTTCACTCAGCGTGGGAGCAAATCCCGTACCAAATGAGATTTCATCACTAAATCAACAAGTTATGCAATCTATCATTGTTACAAGTTCTTAGAATACTGCATTTTGCACTCTAAATACTGTTACTGACGTACTGTTTCGCAATAATAACCTCTAAGCGAGCTCGATACCTCAAGTAATTATCGGTAAATAGGATTGCCACTTTAAGAATAGGGTGCAGATTAACCAAAAGTCCTGATTTTCGATGTAGCGACAACAATAAAACCCCAATTAGTAAATTCATTTTTTGTAAATCCCTGATTATTTGGTAAGATGCGCCCTCTTTGATGCGGGGTGGAGCAGCCTGGTAGCTCGTCGGGCTCATAACCCGAAGGTCGTAGGTTCAAATCCTGCCCCCGCTACCAATTTTAGTTGTTGTTCACGAGTGCTGTACTGGTGGGCTGAAAGCGGCATGCTATAATATTGCATTGCAATTTGCTGAGTTAGAGAGTGGGCCGTTGGCCCACTTTTTGTTTACGGGGTGCAAAGATATGGATCCGGTGGAACAGCAGGTCGTGGATCTGATTGAACCCACTGTCCAGGCAATGGGTTACGAATTGCTAGGCATTGAGTTTCTCGGGCAAGGCCAACATTCGCGACTGCGGCTGTTTATTGATAAGGACGCGGGCATTACTTTGGAAGACTGCGAACAGGTCAGTCACCAGGTAAGTAGTTTACTGGATGTGGAAGACCCGATTCGTGGGCAGTATAGCTTGGAGGTTTCGTCGCCGGGCTTGGATCGCCCTTTGTTTAAGCTGGCGCACTTTATGCGCTTTGTCGGGCAGGGGGTGAAATTACGCCTACGCCAGCCACAAGTCGGCCAACGTAACTTTAAAGGCAAGATTGCGGCCATCGAGGATGCCGTCCTCGTTTTGCGGATGGATGATGGTGCGGAAGTGAAAGTGAATGTAAAGGATGTCGAAAAGGCTAACTTGGTACCCGAGTTTTGAGGAATGAGCTCCAGGGAGCGGCGGTTCGTAGTTTATGCGAACGGAAGATATGCGATGGAATTGATAAGGCGGATTAATCATGAATAAAGAAATCTTACTGGTTGTGGATGCGGTATCCAACGAAAAGGGTGTTGACAAGGTCATCATCTTCAAAGCAATCGAAGCCGCACTGGAAATGGCAAGTAAAAAACGATATCAAAATGACGTTGAAGTGCGTGTTGCCATTGATCGCACTAATGGGGACTATGAGACGTTTCGTCGT
>JANNJI010000788.1:0-1398 GCA_031405795.1 Gammaproteobacteria bacterium | reverse complement strand
GCCTCAAAATAGAACGAAATTAATACTGCGTCTGGCGAATATAATCAACTTCCGAATTGTTTGACCAGAGTTACCTGAATGGTTCGCAAAGTTTTTTATAAGTACGGTAAGTTTAAGTAAACTGATCGCACCGTTTTTACGGCTCATGTACAACTCATGAGAAAAGCTTCACCCGCACAGCGCTCAGAACGATACAATAAGATTGTTTGTGGGCGTCCTCGTCTAAATATGTATGGTTTAAGCTTATTAAATCTAGTCACGCTGCGGTATAACGGTATCTATGGCTTTACTCGCTCTTGGCATCAACCACAAAACCGCGCCGATCGAAATCCGCGAGAAGGTCGCTTTTGCACCCGACCGTCTGGCGGACGCATTGCACGATTTGGTCTCGCGTCCGCATGTTACCGAAGCAGCCATCTTGTCGACCTGCAATCGTACCGAGCTGTATTGCGGTCTGGACGATAACGACGGGCAGGTGATTATCGAGTGGTTGAAGGAATTCCATGCCCTGGGCGGTCACGATCTGCAACCGTTCGTCTATAACCATCCTGATCAATACGCCGTGCGCCACATGTTACGCGTCGCCAGCGGTTTGGATTCCATGGTATTGGGCGAGCCGCAAATCCTCGGGCAAATGAAGCAGGCGTTTGCCACCGCCAGCAGTGCGGGCACCATCGGCAAGTTGCTCGGCCGATTATTTCAGCACACCTTTGCGGTCGCCAAGCAAGTGCGTACCGACACGGCTATCGGTTCCAGCCCGGTGTCAGTCGCGTTTGCCGCGGTGAGTCTGGCGAAGCAAATATTTTCTAACTTTCAAGACCACACTGTATTGCTGATCGGCGCGGGTGAAACCATTGAGCTGACGGCACGTCACCTGAAAGAAAGCGGCATTGGCCGCATGATCATCGCCAATCGCACAGTCGAGCGTGCACAGACGGTCGCTGCTGAATTCAATGCCTATGCGATTGCACTAACCGATCTTTCCAACCATCTCGCCGAAGCCGACATTGTGATTTCATCGACCGCCAGTCCGTTGCCGATCTTAGGCAAAGGCGCAGTGGAAACCGCTCTCAAACAACGCAAGCACCGGCCGATGCTGATGGTCGACATCGCGGTCCCGCGCGACATTGAGCCTGAAGTCGGCGAGCTGGAAGACGTGTATTTGTACACGGTCGACGATCTGCAAGAAATTATTCAGGAAGGCTTGAAGTCCCGCCAGGAGGCGGCCAAGCAAGCAGAGGAGATTATCAATCCCGAGGCCGGCGCACCCCCGTTCGACCTCGTTGTTCTTAGTCCGAGCCAACCCAGATTGTTTCGGTCCCATGATTGCTCCCGATCCGAAGTACCCCGGTATCCGCATCACGACCAACGGTAATCAGCTCGTCGCCTACCACACGG
>JANNJI010000787.1:0-1318 GCA_031405795.1 Gammaproteobacteria bacterium | reverse complement strand
CCTGCATAATTTGAAAATGGTGCAACATGCGAAGGGGCACTACGTTGCTGTATCGCGCTCGGGTGAGGTGACAGTATTAGATGATCACAACCGTGAACGTGAACGCTATAAGGTACCGTACGGTGCGAGTATTGCGGCGCGTGATGGTGATGTGGTGGAAGCAGGGCAGATTGTCGCTAACTGGGATCCCCATACCCATCCGGTGGTGACCGAAGAAGCCGGCGTGGTGAAATTTGTTGATATCGTTGAAGGTGTGACCGTACAAACCGAGGTGGATGAAGTCACAGGCTTATCCAATCTGGTGGTGATGGAACCTAAACAACGCTCTGCCTCAGCACGTGAACTGCGTCCCATGGTGAAACTGGTGGATGCCACGGGTAAAGATACCCGAATTGCCGGTACCGATATTCCTGCGCACTACTACTTGCCCGCAGGCGCCATTATTTCATTGACCGACGGTGCCGCCGTTGGCGTTGGTGACGTCCTTGCACGTATTCCGCAGGAATCCTCAAAAACACGTGATATCACTGGTGGTTTGCCACGTGTCGCGGATCTGTTTGAGGCGCGTAAACCAAAAGAATCGGCCATCATGGCGGAAATTTCAGGAATTGTGTCGTTTGGTCGCGAAACAAAGGGCAAACAACGGCTGGTGATCACCCCCAATGAAGGTGAGACCCACGAGGAGCTGATCCCACGTTGGCGGCATATCACCGTATTTGAAGGTGAGCATGTTGAAAAGGGCGAAGTTATTGTTGAAGGCGACACCAACCCACACGACATCTTACGGTTGTTGGGCATCGAAGAACTTGCCAAATACATCGTTAACGAAGTCCAAGAGGTCTATCGTCTGCAAGGTGTGAAAATCAATGATAAACACATTGAGGTCATCGTTCGGCAGATGTTGCGCAAGGCAGAAATAACCTCAGCGGGTGACTCCAAGTTATTGAAGGGCGAACAGATCGACTGCGCGCGGGTGCTGGATGTTAATGACCAGTTGAAAATTGATGGTAAGACACTGGCGACCTATGAGCCAATGCTGCTGGGCATAACCAAGGCCTCATTGGCAACGGAGTCATTTATCTCGGCGGCCTCCTTCCAGGAGACAACCCGCGTCTTAACCGAAGCGGCAGTGACGGGTAAGGTGGATGATTTGCGTGGGCTGAAGGAAAACGTCATTGTGGGTCGTCTCATACCCGCCGGTACTGGTATGGCATTCCATGAGACACGGCGCCGCCAGCGGAAAATCAGTGATAAGGAAAAAATGGAGTCTTTATTGCTGAAGGAGTCAGTAAAGGTGGCCGATGGGGCTGAATCATCC
>JANNJI010000786.1:0-1044 GCA_031405795.1 Gammaproteobacteria bacterium | reverse complement strand
TACGCGTCGGGTTACTTTGATGGAAAGCAAGATTGCATCCGCTATTGCCGAAGGGTTAAGATAGATGGGTGTTGATGCGTTCCCTGCCTGAATATCCCGCCTCGCCCAATCCTGCCTCCCATGGACAGCCAATGCGCTCATGCGCCGACGTAGGACAGCCTTTCCACTCAACCCCTCGCTCAAAGTGGATAGGAATTCGGAACAGTTATTTAGCTAAATCGTGTAGGATAGCGTCCTTCTGAACGCGCGAAGGATATCCATGGAACTCACTCGTCTTACCGCTATCTCCCCGATTGATGGCCGTTATGGCAAACAAACCGAACCACTGCAAGACCTGTGCAGTGAGTTTGGTTTAATCAAACACCGTGTCCTGGTTGAGATACGTTGGCTGCAACACCTCGCTGCACAAGCTGACATCACTGAAGTACCGCCGCTGAGTAAACAAGCCACGCAACGGCTCAATGACCTCATCACGCAGTTTTCTTCGGCCGATGCCGAACGAATCAAGGTGATCGAACGCACCACCAATCACGATGTAAAAGCCGTGGAATATTTCCTCAAGGAAAAGATCGCCGACAACGCTGAATTAAATGCCATCGCAGAATTTATCCATTTCGCCTGCACCTCCGAAGACATCAACAATCTCGCGCATGCGTTAATCCTGCAACAGGCACGCCAAACGGTGTTACTGCCATTGCTCGATACATTAATCGCCCGCTTGCAGCAACTCGCACAAACCAATGCGGCAATACCGATGTTGGCGCACACCCATGGCCAGCCCGCATCACCGACCACCGTGGGCAAAGAATTTGCCAACGTTGTACATCGCCTGCAACGGCAACGCACGCAACTGCTGGCGGTGGAAATGCTCGGCAAGATCAATGGTGCGGTCGGCAATTACAACGCGCACGTTGTTGCCTATCCAGAAATCAATTGGCCCGTCTGTGCCGAACAGTTTGTTACGCAACTGGGGCTGGCCTTTAATCCGATGACCATCCAGATCGAACCGCATGATTATATCGCCGAATTTTTTCATGTGTTGAT
>JANNJI010000785.1:0-4334 GCA_031405795.1 Gammaproteobacteria bacterium | reverse complement strand
CCCGCCATTAATGACAACGCATCCAGATTTTTGGGGTCGAGGGTTAATGCCTTGGTGGCATCGGCAATCGCCGCATCGAACTCGCCTAACCGCGCATGAATACCGCCACGCAGTGCAATCGCACCGGCATCCAGCGGGGCTATCGCCAGTGCCTGTTCATTCATTGACCTGGCTTCATTCGTTGCATTGGACAACAGATAGATCCTGCCCAGACGCACCATCGCCTGATTGTTTTTGGGATCAAGGTCCAGGACCTTGAGGTAGAAGCCACCGGCCTCACGAATTTTATTCAGTTTTTCAAATGTCCTGGCAAGCTCATAATTCGCCTGTACATGTTTTGGGTCAATCTTGAGGACATTGCTGAATTCCAGCCTGGCCTTTTCGTAATTGGCATTATTGAAATATTCCTGCCCCTTGCTTAAATGTTTTGCCTTGCGTGCATCCACGCCACCGCAGGCCGTCAAAGACACAATGGCAGACAAAATAGCCATCATGGTGATAAAACGTTTCAGCGGATATGCCAATGTCATAATTTTCTCCCAGAATTTAAGTATCAATCAATGTATAAATGAACCCGTTGCGATCACGCCCAGTGAAATCGCCACCAGCGCCCGTGCGTACAAAATATTTTTTTTGACATAAGCCAGGATCAGTTCTATGGCATAGAAAAGCACCACTATTCGCGTCAGGCTTATTTTGAAGTCAAGACCGTTTAGTTTTATTTCCGGAAAGAAGATCAAGCTCGACACCAGAAACAGAATAAGTACATCCAGTAAGGTGGGAATGTACTGATTGTTGTTGGCGTACTTGAATCCAAGCACGATGGTCAACAGCAGTCCGATAAAAACCAGATCCAACGGGTTGCCAAACCCCATTTCCGCCGGTGCATTATTTTGTACGATATAAACCACGACTGCCCCAAGGGTGTAAAAAACCACTCTATCAATCCAGTCAAACTCTTTCCGAAGATTTGTCAGGACATGTACGAACAATACAAATAACATTATCAAAGACAGGATGCCCGTGTCTTTTGGTATTCGTGTTGCACCAGCGATGCCTATGGAAAAATAGGCAATCAACAATGTCATGGTGACATAAATGATAATCTGCCGCAGATGACCATCGCTTCTGAGCCATACCACCTTTTCCTTAATATATCCTGCTTCCCCATCCGCAGCATCAGCTCGCATTTTCCAGCCATAATGCCGGGCATAAAACAGCAAGGTTAAGACAGTGAGCGTACTGACCGCGTAGCACAACAGCAGAAACATATCCGCCTCATATCGAAACAGGTAAGCCGCGCCCACCATCACCGCCTGGATCAAATAAATAATCAACACCGCCTCATAATGGTTAAAGCCAAACGACAGTAATTGGTGATGGATGTGGTTGTTGTCGGCGCGAAACGGTGACAGTCCGCGTGTGATACGTCTTACCATGACCTGCAGTGTATCGATAATCGGCAAGCCAAGTACCAGCAAAGGGATAAACGAGCTGATCGGCATATCCTGTTGTTGCGATAACAGGATAACCGCCACCCCCAAGGTGAACCCCAAAAACTGGCTGCCGGTATCACCCATGAATATTCTGGCAGGATAGGTATTGAAGCGCAAAAATCCAAGGATACTGCCCATCACCGCCAGCGCAATGATAGTGATATGGTTATTCGTCGTCGCGTAGGCAATCAACGCAAGACCACCCAGACTCAACAAGGTTAAGCCACCCGCCAGCCCATCCAGACCATCGGACAGATTAATCGCATTGGTCACGCCCAGCAGAGCAATAACCGTGAAAGGAATACTGATGTACGAAGGTAATGTCTCGATGTCGAGAAACGACAGGTTTTCAATCAACACGTCACCAAACACGATCAACACAGTGGTTGCCAATAATTGACCCAGAAATTTCCATTTGTAATTGATGTTGTATTTGTCATCCAGTGCGCCAAACAGCAACAAGATCAGCATGGCGGCGATGTAGGCCTGTATCTCGGGGTAATCCACTAACAGGAGAATAACCGGCAGCAAGGTTCCAAACACCATGGCCACACCACCGATACGTGGAATACTGCTCAGATGAATTTTTCGCTCACCGGGGGCATCCACCATATTCCATTTGGCCGCGACGCTGATCAGTGGTGGGATCAACACCACCGTGAACATCATGCCAAGAATGAAACTTAAAAATAAAGTCATGGCAATCAGATCGGGATATAACTATTGAGCAGGGGGGTTACTGCCTGGATAAGACGTTGCAGCTCGGCCTCGGTCTGCTCAATCGGGTGATTGTTATTGATTGCGGCACTTATCCGCACCAGCCCGCCATCGGAACGATTGCGGGTGATACTGTCCTGAAAGATATACCACTTTGCCAGATATTCGTTGGTGATGACACGGCCACGTTGCGGAAACCAGTAGTACACCAGCTGTTTTTGATCGCCACGTTGGACAATAGTGCGATTCACTGGCATCTCAATGTTACCCGTAGTGACCGTGCGCACCGACATGTCCGTGATCTCCCAACCACCGGCAGGTATGCAGGTGGCGGGTGAGTGAACGGATTCACCTTTACGCTGCGAGGCATAATACGCCATGTACAGATTGATATTTGTGCCGTTTTCAGTCACATAGTCACTGACGTGATAATCGGTCAGTTTTAACGAGTCCAGATAGACTTGTTCGATCGAGCCGATCTTCATCGCCCACGCGCTGATGGGATTGGGCAACTCGGTAAACATTTTGCGTGCTGTTTTAATTTCTTCCCGCTGCGGCAGCACTACTGCCGCCGCCAACGCGGCCGCCAACAGTGCGATAACCGGTATCGTTGTCATCGGCATTTTTCGTTCAACAATCCGGCTGGCAGCGGATTCGGCTTTAACTGTCTCAAAACTGAATACCTCGCGGAGTGTCTTCTTCTGCTTGCCAATCTTCAGCAATAGCCACATCTCAACAATCAGCACAGCACTGGAAATCATGAAAACGACCCAGCCTTCAAAATCATGTAAAACACCCAGCGCCGCTTCACTGCCAAAATATTCCACCGTAACGCCGATCAGGCCGATACGGACACTGTTCATCAGCACCGTAATTGGGATGGTGGACAGGAAGATAACGATTTTTTTCCAGAGTTTTTCGCGGTATAAATACGCCGCGATATATCCCAGCGCCATTAACGGAAACAGATAACGCAGACCATTACAGGCCTCAACCACTTGCAACTTCATACTGCCCAGGTCAATCACATTGCCTTCGAGATAAACACTGATGCCAAACAGGCGGATCACGGCCACTCCTATTTCCGAAGACAGCAATTGCAATTTCGCGGAAAGCATCTGTTGCAAATAATTCGGCAGTGGCACCATGAACAACAGTAAGACAAATGCAGGCCACATCACCCTGGCACCCTGGGTGCTTGTGATGGCAATGGCCATGCCAGCGAGTGTGATAATGTATCCATACTCCACAATCGTATACAACGAACTTAGCTCGCCAAAGACATAGAACATCACCCCAGCGGCCATGATCACCAGGCCAAACCAGGAGCCGTTAAAAGCCATGCGCCGCAACAGATGTTTCTTCGACCAGATAAAATATCCGGCAATGAGCGGTAAAAAATACGCATAGCTGTATTCTTCCCTGCCCCAGGAATTGAACATGTGTACTATTCCGGATTGGAACACGATGCCGGTAATAATCAGTCCCAACGCAACTAATCCCCAAAAAAACAGAGGGCTGCGCCAGATAACAGGTCCTTGCTCAGTGTTGGTGTTCACTTTTTATCTCACTTGCTGTGGTTGGTTTCGTTATTAAATTTGAAAATACCTGGAGGTAGCGTTCGGCTATTTTCCGGCGATCATAATTTTTTACTACGAATTCGCGGGCACTCCTGCCTATGGTTAGACATTGTTGCGGGTTATTGCGCAGTGCAAGGATGGTGGCTGCCAGTGCCGTGGCGTTTTCCGGTTCAATACAGATACCCGCGCCTGCTGCGTTTACCAGCTCCTTGCTTTCACCTTCCACCCCAAGAATGATCGGACACTCCATCGCCATACTCTCGAATATCTTCGATGGTATAACCGTTTTAAATAAATCGGATTTTTTCAATAACACCAGACTGACATCGGTCAAGGCCCACAGTCGTGGCATTTTTTCCTTTTCCTGCTGGGGCAACATTTTCAGGTTATGCAAACCCATATCGCTGCTTTGTTTTTGTAAGCGCTCTTTCTCGGCGCCATCACCGATCATCAACAACACGATGTCCTTTTCCTCTTCGAGCAATTTTGCCGCTTCAAGAATGGTTTCCAGTTTGTGCGCCATGCCGTGCGTGCCAAAATA
>JANNJI010000784.1:0-1165 GCA_031405795.1 Gammaproteobacteria bacterium | reverse complement strand
AAAGGCGAGGTCAACAAAGGTTTGTTGGCGCGTGCTTTAGGTGAACGGGCAAGCTTGCTGGCGCAGTCTTTTCGCCAAGTGGTGTTTGCACAAGTGCGGATTGCGGCAATTAATACGGTTTTTACCGCGATATACCTGTTAGTCATCTTGCCATTATTGGGGGTGAAGTTACCGTACTTACTGACCATGATCCTGCTGACATTTTTGTTTGGGTTGTTGCCGGTGATTGGCAATATTATTTCCAATACCATCATTGTTATCGTCAGCATGAGTCATTCACTGTTGATTGCGGGTAGTTCCTTGACATTCCTTATTGTCATTCACAAGCTGGAATATTTTCTCAATGCCAAGATCATCGGTTCGCGTATTCAAACCCAGGCCTGGGAAATTCTGTTGTCGATGTTGCTGCTGGAGACGGCCTTTGGCGTCACCGGGGTGATTGCTGCACCAATTTATTATGCCTATCTGAAAAAAGAGCTTAAAAAGAAGGGTTTGGTTTGAGTTGAGGTGATGAGGCTTACAGCGGACGCAGCACCGCCAGAAAAATAATCGCGAATAAAATAAGAATGGGGAATTCGTTATACCAACGAAAGAAGATGTGATTGTATTTGTTGTTGTCCCGTTGAAAAGTCTGGACCATTTTGCGGCAGTGCCAATGATATAGAACAAGTGTACCGAGTAAGACAAATTTAATTTTCAACCACAGTGGTAGGGGATGGCTAAGGTACGCACCGCTCAGCAATAAGCCAATGCCGAAAACGAATGTCAGTACCGCGCCCATTGTCATCATAATGAATAGCTTCCGCTCCATGATCTTAAAACGATCAATACTGGTCTGATCCTTTGACAAGGCGTGATAGACAAACAAGCGGGGCAAATAAAACAATCCTGCAAACCAGGTCACCATGAAGATCAGATGTAATGCCTTGAACCAGAGCATAGTAGCCGCCTTATTGTTTGAGCATAGCAAGAATGTGTTGGCGCAGTGCGCGCATGTCCATTATTCCCTGTTGTTGCAGGACAATTTCACCCGCAGGCGTGATCAATACCGTGGTCGGTGTGATGTGTACATCACCAAAGGCCTTGCTGACCTTACCCTCCAGATCAAACGCAATGGGGTAATTGAGTTTATTACGTTGGCGCGTATTCATCACGAAATCCGGTC
>JANNJI010000783.1:0-7634 GCA_031405795.1 Gammaproteobacteria bacterium | reverse complement strand
CTGCCACACCCAAATCAAAACCGGATTGCGTCACTTGATAGAAGGTATTAAATGGACTTGGACTTTCAATCAACAGCTTTTCCGCCTGATCACTGAACTCCGCGTGCGGGAACAAACCTTTGGGCAATACCAACGGTTGCTTCCCTTTTACGCGGATTTCCGTCATGGATATCTCAGCGGCCTGTGCCATGCCGATGGAATTGGCATAGGCATCCAGACCCAGGATCAGATACGCTGATGAAATGGTATTGTAATTACCTTGTGTCAGCGGCGTGACCAGCGCAACGATCTCATCACCGGACACCTTCTTCAGCCGATCCGGAAAATGCCGCGCCAACAAATACAGCAATTGCGCATCACGCACCGTGCCGTCGTAGAAAAACGCGTAATCGGTTTTTTGCGCCTCACCCAGACGCGAATCGCTGATCAAGGATTCGGCGGCGCTGTCCTTCTTCAACAATTTATACGTCGCGGCGAGATAGGCCCCGGTTAAATCCTTTTTCCAGAGTTTAGCCTGCTTCTCATCCAACCGGCTGCGCAAGGTGTTGAGGTAATTGGTGGTCACGACACCATTGCGGGTCAGGATATAAATTGCGTAGGCCTGAACCCGTGCTGCCGATAATGAGTCCGCATCACCACTTTGCAGGTTCTTCAGATAATCCAGACCGCGTTGCAGGATATCCGCTGGTACCGCGCTACCTTTTTCTTTGGCCTCGGTAAGATAATGCAGGGCATACACCGTCTGCATTTCCGAGACATGTGAGTTGGCCGCCCAGAAACCAAACGCGCCTTCGGCATTTTGCCGCGCACGCAGGATCCGTATCGTCTCATTAAAGATCGCATCGACCTTGTCCGGCGCGTAACCGAACTCTGGTTGCTGACGCAGGATGATCGCCGGGAACGCACGACTGACCAATTGTTCGGTACACAGATACGGATAGGTAGTGAGATAACCGATCAAACCGCGACTCATGCCCAACGGCATCGGCGAGGCGGTGGCTTCCAATGTACGATATTGTGGATAGATCTTGCGGGGCACGACAACTTGCGCCTGACCTGCTTTGAAGTGGCCGCTGCTCACCGTGGTCATGAACGGTACCGGCGGACGCACGCTCAGATCCACCGAGGCCTTGCTGCGTTTATCCGCCATCGATGCGGTAAACGTCAGGTTACCGGAACCCAGCACGGTCTTGGCACGCAGTTGATATTTGATCGATGACTCCTTGCCTTCACCAATCTTCAATGCCTGTTTGGTTTGACCGATAACCTCCAGATGTTCGGAGGTCTTCAATTCCAGATTAATCTCGGGGTCGTTCCCCGAACCTTCCACATTATTGGCGACACCGACGCTGACTTCGAACTCATCACCGGGCGCAACGAAGGTCGGCACATTGGGGCTTAACACAAAATGACCGCGAATGAACGCCTTCTTCTGCGCAACACCAATGGTCTCCGCTGACACGGCCACCGCCATCACCCGCAACGTGCCATTGAAATAATCCGGCACGTCATAGACCAGCTCGCGTGATGTGTTATCCGCATCAATAATGCCTGACCAATAGACTATGGGTTTGTCACGGCGACGCTTAAATGGATTCAAGTTTTTACCGATCGCATCCAAACCTTCCTGATCCCCGCCCGGTGAGGATAACTGTTGCGTAAGCTTGTACTCCGGCAAGATCAGATCCAGAATCTGCGCGGTCTGTACTTGCAACGCACGTTTCTTGAAATAATGCGCCAAGGGGTCAGGCGTCTGGTAATTGGCAACCTGTAAAATACCTTCATCCACTGCAAACACCACGATCTTGCCGGGCTGTTCGGTTTGATAACGGATGCGGAAAGGCTCACCTGGACGCGCAATCTCGGCGGTGTTGAGTTGAATCGTGTTAATACGTTTTTCACGGCTGATGGAAAACGGTACTACCCCATAACTCAATGGACTCATGAAAATTTCCGGGGAATCCATCGCGCGCAGGAACGACACACTGACGTAACCGTTACCTTCCAGATTACCAAGCAAACGAATACGCTGGATCGATGCAGTGGTGGTGGTCTTAAACCAACGATGGGTGTAGACCCGATCCCGTTCGATCGTGATCAGGCCTGCGCCGGTATAAGGTGCCTTGATCTCCAGTTCGATCTCCTCACCAAGGGCATAATCGGTCTTGTTGAGCTTAATCTGCAACTCGGCATTTTTTTCCAGACTGCGGGTGAGGTTAGCGCTGCCTGCAACACTGAACTCAACACGCGACAGCTCGATGTCGTCATTGCCGCGAATGATCACCACATAATCGCCGGGCTGACCGGTGGGTAACGCGTAATGCAGCCCTTGCGCGGGGACGTTCAACTCACTTTTGCTGACTGGAATCTCTTTGCGCACCGATTGATATTTGAAGGTACCGTCGGATTGCTGCGTCAGTACCGAGACATAACGCGACTCGATCACCTGGGCCTTGAGGTTGGCAACGGCGATCTTTTTCAACGCCGGATCAATGGCGATAAATTCAATACTGCGTTCAGAACCTTTTTTGATGTAACGCAAATTACCGTCGGTCTTATAACCTATCAAATGCGCCAATGGCGAGACCAAGACACTGCTTTCTGAATTCACGCCACGACCGCCTTCGGCCTCATAACCTTCCGCTAAAAAGCTCAGCCGATAGGTAGCCTGTGCAAAACGTTCCAGATTCAGATCAAAACTGGCGTTGCCGTCAGCGTCGGTTTGTTGATCGGGCAGACGTTCATTCACGCTGTTTTTCGCGCGCGCCGGATCAAAGAAGGAGTACTCTTTATACGCGCGGAAGGCGGGATAAGCAGGCGTTAAGGTGATGTTTGCGGCGACACGTCGATCCGTTGCGGCGGTACCAAACAGATTTTTCAGTGTCACGTCGGCTTTTAAATCTTTGGGTGACACCCAGCCTTCCAGCCGTTCCTGCGAAAACCGCGTACTGATCTTTAAGCGATCCGGCAGGAATTCCTCCACGCGCACGGTGGTTTGGCCCAGCAAGTTGGCGCGGTGGCTATCACGTACCAAATAAATACTCGCCTGATAGTTGCCGGTCGGTGAGGTCTCTTCGGTTTTATAACTGAGTTCTTCAAACCCCGCCGCCGATAAACTGATCTTTTTCTTTTGTACTTCCTGGCCACGTGCATCGGTGATCACGGTTTCCAACGGTATGCCCGCCAGTGATTCTTGCCAGCTTGCCGCCTTAATGATCGCGCCGACATGAAACATGTCACCGGGGCGATAGATCCCGCGATCAGAAAACAAATAGGCATTCAGGCCGTCGCCGCTGGCGCTGGTGACTTCACCGCCGATATCAAAGCGTGAAAAATTTAATTGCCGATCACCGCGTTGAAACGGCAAAAAGGAAAAATCATCGCCGCGTCGCACCAAATAGACCGTTGGGGTTTTTTCCCGTTCAAGACTTGCCAACGTCGGGAAACTAACGTGACCAGTGGCGTCAGTGGTGTCACTCACCACCGGCAGACCATTTTTACCCAGGACTTGTACCTGCGCACCTGCCACAGGCTGGCCGTCATTAATCGATTGCACAAACACATCGTGGCTGCCATCCACATTATCCTTCACCAGCACACCCAGGTTGGTGACCAGGATCAGGCGTGAATCTTCCACACCGACAGGATGTTCATGCGCGGCGTCCATCCCCTCAACTTTATAGAAAAACAAACCGCGCTTACCGGCCGCAGCGGCTTCCTGATTCATGTACTTGGACAAATCAAAGGCAAAGTACTGTGTCTTACCGTGTTCTAATTTTTTCAGATCACGGATCTCGGTGAAATATTCCGAGATATTTTCTGGTGAGAACTGATAGTTATTAAATTGCGGGCTACGGAACTGTCCGCTCGACTGGGTGATGAGGTGGTTAATCTGCGTCGGCAAAATACGTGCGACTTGAAAGCGCACGGCCTCGATATCCCGCGCCAGCATCGACACCTTCTTTTCGCCACTGTGGCTCAAGATTGCGCCGTCATACATGATATTCAGTTCCTTGGGAAAGTCCGGCACGGCGGCAATGACATCAAAGGTCTTTGCCAGGATATAACCGCCGAAGGATTCAATGCCCTTATCCAGCTTTATATATATAGAACGACCGACTTCCGCCTTGTATTTGAAACTATGCAACGTGGCATATTCGCGGTCCGTCGGCAGCGGCGTGAGCACCACCTTCTCGGCGGCCTTTAAAATCTCCGGTCCGATCTCCTCGGTTTGGTAGTAATGATAATCTTTCTGTTCCGGTTGACCCTGTAGCGCAGGCTTGTTCCTGGGCAGCACGTACACGGTGAGATTTTTTTGCAGGCGTGACTCTTCAACACCGGCAGTGGTCTGAATCACCAGGACTTGTTCGGGTTCGTAACGTTCATTGCGAACCAGGGTCAGCTGCGCCGATTGGATGCGGAAAAAGTTAAACATGCCTGGGATAGTGACTTTTTTCTCCAGCTTCTTTTTTAACGCAGGCCCGCCGAACATGGAATGTACGCCATCATCAATGACCAGTGTCATTGAACCGTCTTTGGCGGGTATCTCTATGGGATCAGAATGGATGTACGCCTCACCCTTGA
Source organism: Gammaproteobacteria bacterium (assembly GCA_031405795.1). Taxonomy (GTDB): domain Bacteria; phylum Pseudomonadota; class Gammaproteobacteria; order UBA6429; family Thiohalophilaceae; genus JACQBC01. The sequence goes on along the minus strand of JANNJI010000783.1, from coordinate 3,050 downwards.
ACTTGTTGTACGACACCGTGAACGGATAGGTTTTTGCGCCCAATCCCAGAAAACCGGCTTTTTCCCCCACCATACGCAAGCTAACACGCTTTTCAAAATCCGCTGTGTCCACTGCATGGCTGAATACCGCTGTTGCCACCACCTTTTTGATCTTTGGATTTTTTGGATCCTGATAAAATTCAATATTGGAAATCGAGGCCGTGAATGCCGCCGAGGCAAAGCGATAGCTGTAGTCACTCAGGCGCACGTGATCCGGGAACAAGGATTTATCCAGGCGCACCACATAGTCTTGCCCCACCGCCCAGTCCTGGGTTGGGGTAAAACTAAGTTGGCTGTCGCTGTCCCAACGCCACTCACCATTGATGGCGGGCGACAGGCTGATACCCTCGGTAACGGGTTTGCCGATCTGGTCAAGACGCGCTGACGAACCACTGAAGCTGATTTGTAATGTATCCGGGGTGGCATTTTCCACTAAACGTGTTGCCGACGGGGAGGTGCCACTGAGGGTGAATTCAATCTTTTTTGGCAGGCTTTGATACCAGACATATCCCGCAAGACCCACTACCAGCAATGCCGCAGCCGCCACTGCCGCTATACGATAGTTGCGGGCGTGTTGTTGGGTATGTGCGCGCATTTTCTGCATTCGCTGCGCGGCTTGCGCAGTAACCCCGCTGGCGGCAACCCGTGCTCGAGCTTGCCCGACCCACGCAGGAGGTGTCCAGGAAAGTGCGCCAAACAGACGGGTATAAACTCGGCCAATACTGCTGAATAGCCCACGAATTGCCGCTGATATTGTAGTGATGAGTTGGCGCATTGGTTGTTCCTTTCAGACACACTTCCTCTATGGAAGTGTTGATTAGTTATTGTTAGTTAAAAACTGACACCGATCCTCGGCTAAACCTGAGGCTCTGTCAACGGAGGATGCTGCTGAAAAATGTTTTTTTCGTGATGAAAAAATCATTTCGACTTAAGAAATCTGCTAATGCGAAGGCACGCGTCTAAAACCCGTACCGCACTTCCGCAAACGCACCGCGATTCACGGTGAGGCTTCCGTATTGCGTTTCCGCCAACCCGCGATACAGCTCAGCACCGAGGGTGCCTTTCCAGTGATCACTGAAAGCGTACGTCAGCAATGGCCTAAGAAAACTATCATGCCGCGTGAGATTGATGACGGTGAAAATCTCGGCCACCAGGGTGTCGTTGAACCATTTATCGCTGATCCGAAAACTGATCCCGTTACTCTTGCGATCCCGTTGGCCATCGAGCAGGGCATTTTGAATCGCGATACTGCGCTCGGCGGGGTCAACGATACCCTCGGGATTGTGATAACGCTGTATCTGGCGCTGAAAGAACTGTACATTGATATTCAGATTGTCGAAAAAAGTTCGGTCGATACCGACGATCCAGAATAGATACGGATTCTTGGTGCCCGGATCGGTACCGGTATCGTCCTGGGTGTCGACGTAGGCCACCTCGCCGCGAAACCCGAAGCGACCAAAATTACGCGCAAAGTCCGCGCCAAACACCGCGATACGATCATAGTGAAGTTCAAGTATCGATCCTGCTCCATCACTACCGACAATCCGCATATCCGGTAACAGGCTAAATCCCTGAAAATAACTGACCGAGGCGTCGAAACCTTCCCCGACCTTATCGAGTTTCACCCCAAATTCGCTATTCGCGAAAGTACGCGCCGGGGTTTCCTGTTTAATCGAATTGGTGGTTGGCAGTGGTAGCTTCGCTGGTTCAAAAAAAGGCGTCATGAAAACACTGAAGGTGTGTTGCGGTGATAGATAGGTATCAAACTTCATCGCCATGGTGCCGAAACGTTGATCGTCTTCAAACGGCAACAACACCACGAAGTCACGTGGTGTGAGGTTGTCGGTAGGATTAATCCCGTCGGCACGTCCCCAGGCGACAATCTGTTTACCGATACGCAAATCCGCTTGATCAAAGTGTACTGTCACGTACCCTTCCAACACATCACTTTGGGTTTCACCGCCGTTGCCGGGGGACGGATTGGTGATCCGCGCTTCGACCTTGCCGTCGATAGCGGCGGTGATATCCGCTAATATTTTGAACTGCGCGGTGGTGCCCAGAAAATCGGTGTCGTCATCCAGGTTTTTGGATGAACGAAAATAATCCGCACGCACCGTGCCACTGAGGCGTTGAGCTTGTGAAAATGGCGTTATCCCGCCCGACGCTGAATCAGCCGTTACGGCTGATTCAGCGCCCTGCACTAGCTGCGTACCACCGATGAGCACTACAAAAATAACCGCCCTCGCTGATTTCATTCACGCTCGACATAACGCGTTGTGAACTGATCATCCGGCGCGGCGACACCGGCTTCAACCTTGTCAAAGTGCAGGACAGTTTGGTGCGCGGTTTGATGGTTGGTCATCTCGCGGCGCAAAGCAAACCAACGTGCGGTGGCGGGCTCGACTAACTGATGTTGGGTAATACGCTGTGTTTTTAGCAACCGCCCTGAGATGTCGTAATACTCCACTTTGGCTTCCAGAAAATTATCGGTTCTCACCCAGGTGAGTTTTTTGCTGTAACCGCTGTTGGCTTTAACGGTGTCATTGCTGGGTACCGACTCGATAACGTAACACGGGTGATCGTCGAGCGATTCCGTGCGCAACAAGGTGTGCTGGTATTGATCGACTTTCGGCAGGGAAATATCCCCATACGAAAAATCTGAACCGAGAAAACTGTCTTTTTTATTGTTGGCTACCAGCCGTCGGCTCTTTTTTAAGGCTGGCAAATAAAGCCACAGATCATCATCGCTGTCGCTGTGTTCCACCTGGAGAAACCCGGTGCCTTTAATGTCGGTAGGCGTACTGAATTTTACTAACAGTTTTGAGTCGATGCCATTGGCTTGCAGCTTAAGCAATGTCGTGTTCTTTCGCTCCCGCTGTTGGCCTTTGTCGTTGATCAATATCATCGTGGAGTCGGTTTTCATCGACTTTATTTTGGAGGCATAGAAATTCTTTTCCATGATGGCATGCGCGCTTAGCTCCGGTGCAGCACTGACGCCTATGGATGCCAGC
>JANNJI010000782.1:0-2730 GCA_031405795.1 Gammaproteobacteria bacterium | reverse complement strand
TACACTATCCTGGAACCACAGTAAAGTAAGCAACAAAATATGGGGCCATCTTATTCAGAATTTTGTCTAAGAAGGGAAAAGGCAGTATTCTGTCTAATACACTGTTAGGAGCAATCCATGGAAGAACGAAAAATCAAGAACGTTTCTTGTCCTTGCTGCGAGAAGAGCCTCTATCGTTTAGCTTTGGCCGAACGTCATGGCGGTGCAGAAGTTTGGCTAGCCACAACTGATAGCCCGAGAGTCGAAAACGACGAGGAAGGCCACTTCATTAAATGCGCTCATTGCTCCAAAAGAATTGCAATGATCGAAGTTCCTGGGATCCCTAATACCGCGTTTGACGTCTCTCCGGAACAAAAATGCAGTTAGTAAAACCGCTCCTAACTTTTTGTTCGAGCCGACGCGGTGAGACGGCGGCGCGTTTCCTGAGAGTTCGCGGCCCGCGCGGCTCAACAAAGCGTTAGCTTATGAAAAACATTCCAGTATATTTAGATAGCAATGTAATCATCGATATATGCGATGGGCACGAAGATGGCCTAGCTGAGCTCTTGCTCAATTCTGTCGACAGTGGCAAATATTGTTATCCTTTTTCTGCAGAGCAAGTTGCTGAAATTACATTTCGGAATAATCTCGAAAGAAATGAGAAAAGACTAAAGTTTGTTGAAAAATTAAGTAACACCTTGTATTTCGCACACAGTGTTTACGAGCTGGGTTTTAAAAATGAAAGTCCATTTGCCATATATGAGACCATAAATGAAGTCGCTCCTTTGCCTGAGGAAGAAGAATTAACAAATCTCATAAGCTATGAACAACAGGTTGAAGCAAGGAAAGCCTATGGTATAGATGTGAATAGGCTAAATAATTTAAATCCAAAAGAAGCGATTGAGTATCTTAATTCAATATTTAGAGATTACGAATATCCTACAACTACTGATATTAGTCAGGTTCCGCGTTCGCTTGACGATTTCATTGAATTTAATAGAAAAAATACAATAGAGCATTTCTCTGCCTTATGGGACAGCATGGGGGCGAATCACGACCTTATGCTTAGAGATAACACAATTGTCACTCTATTTTCTTTGTTAGATACATGTGGATTTTGGGCGGATTCAAAGAAAATCTATAAAAAAGGATCTCGATTTGGTGATAGTAGCCATACATTTAATGCATCCCATTTTGGGGTACTCGTTTCACGAGATAAACGGCTCATAATGAAGTCAGGTGTTGTTTTTCATTCTATAGGTATTGCGACCTCGACATATCTTACTGATGAGTTTAGAGAACACTTAGAAGAAAGCAAAGCTAACAAGCCGCTCCAGTCGACGCCAAAAAGCGGCGCGGTTGAGCTCTGACGTTATACATAAATATGACTTTGAAATATATTCAGCTTAAACCGGAATCTTCACCACCAAATATTTCGGAGTTGGAACCATTTCGCTCGGTTGTGGTTGCTGATGAACCGGTTACACCGGAGTGGCAGTCGCAGGTGAGTGAATGGCTGGTCAAATCAGGATGTTTATATATGATGGCATGGGGAAATAAATGTAGCACATGGGATGATTCAGTCGATTATGCCAATATGGAGGCATTTAATTATGAAACCATACCAGATGAGAAATTCATTATGACTACCTGGCATGAAAATGAACCATTGAAAGAGGTGTTTTGGTTTTGTAAGAAAGATGCATTTCATCCTACGGTTGAGCTGATAAATACGTTAATTTTGCACATTTCACACTTTAATAGAGAAAGAGAACTGATTGCAGAGTACAAAAATGCATAACAATGCGCTCAACCGCTCATTTCATTCGCTTGGACCGCCAAACCGCTTCGCTTTTTGGCGGCAGATTAGCGCAACGTTATATCCTTAAAAACGTTATTTAAAAGCTGTAACGAAGTGTCAGCCAGAACACGCCTATCTTGTACGTCGGCGGTGTATTGCCCAAGGCCAATACGTTAGTTAACGTATCCGGGGCAACATTGCTGACATACCAATTGTCCTCATCATATTTTTCGTATTGATAACTGGCCTTCAGGGTAATTTTTTCATCAACGATATAATCCGCGTGAACCATGATGGTGTCGCGTTTCGTCGTTAGATTGGGGAATGGCGTGCCAACACTGATATCAATGGCGGCATCGGACTCTGCATGAACGTAATCCAGACCGAGCTTGAGCTTGTTTTTGATAACCTGATAGTTGCTGCCAAGCCCCACGGTTAATACTTTATCCTCATTGTTGGCCGTCCAGTCCGGGGTCGAGAAGGTTTGGCTGCCGACCTGTTGCGATGTGATATTGGTATTATGGATAAAGCCAGTGAAGCTTAAATCCTTGGTAACCATGTACTGCATATCCAGTCCGGCGGAGAGCTCGTCACTCTGCGTCAAACCGATGGTGGTGGCGTCGTAATCATATTGGGCGATGTCGCTTGAGAAGTTTATGGAAAAGACTTCCGTTGCCGCATAAGCCAGATTAAATTCAATCTTGTGACCTTGGCGATCAGCGATGTTGTACTTTCGCATCAGCGGGTTGTCGGCTGGCGTGACCCGGCCGGTTTCAAGCACATAGGCCCGGTTGGCGATCTTTAGCGACTGGAAGACATTCTGCTCAACCAGCAGAATGGTGACCCCCTGTTTGTTGATCTCCTGGATGATCTCGAAGATAATCTTGACGAATAGCGGCGAAAGTCCCAGAGAAGGCTCATCCAGCAGCAGCAGCTTGGGATTGGTCATG
>JANNJI010000781.1:0-1097 GCA_031405795.1 Gammaproteobacteria bacterium | reverse complement strand
GCATCACCCTTCTCCCAAGTGTAACCTGTTTTGACCTTGACTCGTCTTTACCCGTAACGGCCTGCATTATGCAGCTTAAAGATAACTAATTACGAGGAGAAGGACAATGCAACAGGGTATGAAACATAAGGGTTTAGTATTCATGGCTTGCGTGTGGCTGAGCGCCTGTGGTGGCGGGACGACGCCACCGCCGACAACAACAGATACGCCACTTACCGTGAGTTTGACCAATCCACCCGCCACGGCGGTGGGTGCGGATTTGCAAAAAATTATCGCCAGTTTTTCCACGGTGCCTGATCCACAAACCGTCAATATCAACAGCTTTACCCTCAGCGATCCGAATGGTCCGGTCAGTGGTACGGTGACGGTGCAGGGACAAACCGCCACGTTTATACCAACGCAATCGTTGGCATTTGATACGAGTTACACCGCCACACTCACACCGGAGATTCGCACCCAAGCCAATCAGCCACTGGCAACCGCGTATACCTGGCAATTTAATACCGGTAAACAACTGGCCTTGAGCATGGATGACGGCAATCACACCTGTGCACGGCTCGTGGATGGCCGGGTCAAGTGTTGGGGCATCAATGTGTATGGACAACTAGGACAGGGTGACACACTCACACGCGGTAATGCCGCCAATCAGATGGGATCAAATTTATCTGCGATCAATTTAGGAACAGGACGATCGGCCGTGCAGATCGTGAGCGGGCGGGATCATATGTGTGCCCGGCTGGATAATCTGAGCGTGAAATGCTGGGGCAAAGGCAGCGTGTTGGGATTGGGTTCATCGGGCAACCATCGCGGTGACGCCGCCAACGAAATGGGCGACAACCTGCCAACAGTGGAATTGGGAACGGGTAGAGTTGTTTTAGAATTAATTGCCGGTGGGGAACACAACTGCGCACGCCTCGATAATGGTCGTATCAAATGTTGGGGTACTGGAATTGCGTTGGGCTTGGGTGATCCAAATTATCGCGGCGACACAACCAATGAAATGGGCGATTATTTACCGTATCTGGATTTTGGTGCGAACCGAACGGTCGTGGCATTCTGGGCGGGTTGGTCGCATACATGCGCCAAGCTCGACACGG
>JANNJI010000780.1:0-1585 GCA_031405795.1 Gammaproteobacteria bacterium | reverse complement strand
CGGCTGCGGCAGCGGTTCGACCTCCTCGTCTCAGGTCGACTCGGTCTGGAGCTCCGGGACGATGACGAAGTCGACCTACACGAACGCCAACGCCGATTGCCGCAGGCATACGCCAGCGCCACGTGTCCCTGATCGTGTAGTCCGAGCCACGTCTTTAGCTCATCATCATGAAAGGCGGCATAGGGAACCCCCGCCAGTTTTTCAATCGCCAGTCGTAGCGCAAGCGTTTGCGCATACATGCCGGTCTCAAACAAAGCAAAGCGCCCGCCCCGCTCACCGTACTTGCGCGTACTGCGACCAGGAAAAATACAGAACACCACATACAGCGCTGGCATGCTCTCCAGACCAACGCCTAATGTGGCACGGCAAGACTGCCACTCCGGGCACGGCGCGATGCGTGAAAAACCGTGATGCATCGGATGGTAATACAATGCAGTCGGCTCTGGAATTCCTTCAACATTGAACGCTAAGGCAAACACCTCGACAGGATATTTACCACCGCCGGATGCAAGCGCACGGTGGGTTGCCGATTCGGCGCGAAAGCCAACAAATAAGGAGCTGAGCTGTTTAATACTTAATGGTTTGTCCGAGAAAACTCGTTCACTCTTTCTGCCTAATAATAACTTGGCATGGCGATCCGTCGGCATCGACAAGCTCACATTGATCTCAGGATAATCCAACCAGGGTGGATCAGTGATGGTACGCGCATCTTTTTCGACTTGGCTGCCGAGACGTTGCCCAGTGTACTCATTCAACTTGCCGTTTTCCCAGAATAGATCAAACAGCGGTGCGTTGCGGTCTTTCATCGATATCAGCCTAATGGATACGGAAACGGATTGGGGAAAGGGTGGGACGGGTGGCGTGACAACATCGGGTAGCGCCAGGCGACGTCCGCCAGACGCCCGCCGAGAAACGGCATTCTTTCATCGCCATGCAAATGCGATAAATCAGGCGATAACACACGCACGACGATCAGTCCTGCTTCATGCACATCAACAGTCGTCAGGTCGTGGTAGTACACGCGAATACCGGATACCGCCAATTGTTCAATCAATCGACGCAGGTTCGATTGCAGCGAGCCCTGTGATTCAGGCGCCGGTGGTAGCGGGCGCGCCGCCGCGTTGGTTTGAAATAACGGGAGCTGTGCCCATTGTTGTGGATGACGTGTGTAATGCACGGCGTGTGCTTCAAAACTTTGCAATTGTTCATCGCGCTCACTGTCGCGCTGCGAGAGATAACCGGCAAACACCACGCCCTGTAACCACTCGCGCCATGCCTTGTCCAATGCCCCCGCGTAACTGTCCCGGCAAGCGACTCCTAACGCATAGCGACGCTGATTGTTTTGCGGTAGAAAGCCACACACCGCAACGACGGGGTGTGAATTCCATACCTGAGTCAGATCAAAGGCACGAACCTCTCCTTTCTTTTGCAGCACCTGTTCCTGATAGACATGTGGGACTTGCAACTCGCGCCCTGGCAATGCGTTCAACCAGGTACTACTTAATGCATCGCGTTCCAACAATTCCTGCAGCCCGGAATACAATGCGCTCAACGCATTGCTGTGCGCCGCTAATCCGCTTGAAAC
>JANNJI010000779.1:0-4675 GCA_031405795.1 Gammaproteobacteria bacterium | reverse complement strand
CCCCGTTGTCTTGCGAAAAGCGATTTGTGAGATGAAATTCTCGTCGCCAAAGACCTCATCCAGCAGGACGCGAACCCGGTGGACGTTCTCGTCACCAATCTGTACGAACACCGATCCCGAATCGGTGAGGATGCAATGGTCGGAGCAATTGTTAATGAATGTATTGCGCGGCATTGACAGTACGAAAAATTCGCTGTGAATAAAATAATAAGGAGGTCGAGTGCATAGATTTTTGGTAGCGGGTGTGATGATGAGTAGCATATTGCATCTGGTGTCATGCGGTGGCAGCGGGAACAATGCGACAAGTTCACCACCAATAACACCGCCACCAGTAGCAACTAAACCGGAATGGATGCGATATTTTGGCGCACATTATACGCTTACCCCGAGCAACTCTGGCACGCGCGACTGGGCACGAGGTGGTTTGCGTGATCCGGGCGGTAATCGTGTCAATTATCAAATTGCTGCCGATGGTCTGGGTGGATATACCGACACTGCATTGACGGAATTCATGAACACCTCATTACCGGTTATTGAAGAGTTGCTGACGGATGGACGTTATACGGTGGTAACAGTGGGTGGCGTGACCACGGGTAATGCCGCTGTGTTTTTGGATAGCATGAATACCACGGCCGGTCGTGATACGTATCGTCTGGCTCTGCATAACCGAATTGATGCCATCCGAACCTTGGCACATGCCAGTGGTTGGGAACAGAAAGTATATTTCCAGTTTGGCAATGAAATACAAAATACCAATGGTTATTACGGCGCCGTATGTAATTGGCTAACCAGTAATGCAACAAACAATTGCGATCTGGAGACGCAATTTGTGCCGACATATGTCGAGCGTTATCTGGCACCGGGAGTGTCGTATCTCGAAGAAAAAAGTCAGGCGTTGTATGGTCGACCTGATGCGATACGGATGGTATTAGGGTCTCTGGTGAATCTTACCAATCGCGAGACATTTCTCAATGCGTTACTTAACTATCAGGTGAAAGGTGAATATGCGCCGTCACTGGCGGGTAAATTTGTATACGAGCTGATCGATACGATCTCGATTCACTACACTATTGGGGGCTCCACCTGGCGTACCGGTCTGGACAACTTCCGTAACACCTATGTTCCTGGAGGTGTGCCCATTGGCCGTGTACATCGGGTATGGGCGACCGAAGAGGTTGGTGCGAACGCCGCAGAGCAAGGTTATGGCATGGCCGCCGCGTTACACGGTATTGCGCGTTATCTGAGTTGGTGGCAGGCCAACGATATGGGCCCGGATGATGGCCACATGTTCGTATGGGGTGCAGATATCGATAGTCCAACGGCCGGGACATGTACTGGATGCACATCGGTTGATAGTGATATGCCCGTATTGACAGGTTTTACCGGCAATCGTGCCTTGCTGGCGCAGACAAGTAATCTGTCAACGTTGACGGCGTCCGCGAATGTGGAAATGCATGAGTTTGTTGTCGAGGGAGTGGATAAACGTGTTGTTATTTTGTTTTCCTCTGATTTGCTAACCGCAAATATTACGTCGGCGTCATTGAACCTATCTGGCTGGAGTGGCAAATCAGTTTCTATTGGCGCGTATCACTTCGCGACGCAAGGTCCAGTGCCTATATTAGCGACGCCCATTGCTAGCACTGCGGGAATGGTGCCACTGGATGTTAGTCTTCCCGTCACAGTTGGTGGGCACGATGCCGTATTGTTGTTAATTGAAGGCACCAACTAGCAGCCAACCGTTACTTGTTCACCTTTAACTGTTCTGCCAGATACAACCAGGTTTCGATGACAGAGTCTGGATTCAGCGAGACCGATTCAATTCCCTGTTCCACCAGCCACAACGCCAAGTCCGGGTGGTCGGAGGGGCCTTGGCCGCAGATGCCGATGTATTTGTGTTGTTGGCGGCAGGCTTGAATGGCCATGCTCAGGAGTTTTTTTACCGCGGGGTTGCGTTCATCGAAGGATCCGGCCACCAGTGCGGAGTCGCGGTCGACACCCAAGGTTAATTGGGTGAGGTCGTTGGAGCCGATTGAAAAGCCATCGAAATGTTGTAAAAACTCTTCAGCAAGCAAGGCGTTGGCAGGGATCTCGCACATCATGATAATACGCAGGCCATTGTCACCACGGCGCAGGCCGTTTTTCTCCAGCAAGTTGACGACGGTAACAGCCTCGGCCACGGTACGCACAAACGGGATCATGACCTCGACATTCTTGAGTTGCATGACATCGCGGACGTATTTGATCGCGCGGCATTCCAGTGCAAAACACGCCTGAAAAGAAGGGTCGATGTAACGAGCGGCACCGCGTAGGCCGAGCATCGGGTTTTCTTCCGTGGGTTCGTACGCTGCACCACCTACTAGATTGGCGTATTCGTTGGATTTAAAATCAGAGCAGCGAATGATCACCGGTTTGGGGGCGAAGGCGACGGCGAGCGTGGCGATGCCTTCGCTGAGTTTTTCAATATAGAAACTCACCGGGTCAGCATAACCCACCGCGCGTGCACGGATCTGTTGTTGAACCGTTGCAGGCTGTTGGTCGAATTCCAGAATGGCCTTAGGATGCACACCGATCAAGGTGTTAATAATAAACTCCAGCCGCGCCAGCCCGACGCCATCATTGGGCAGAAAACGAAAATCAAAGGCCCGCTCTGGATTGCCGACATTGAGCATGAGTTTGAATGGCAGCGGCGGCATTTGCGTCAGATTGATCTCATGAATTTTAAATGGTTGTAGCCCGGCATAGATATAACCGACATCACCCTCGGCACATGACACGGTCACTTCAGCATTATCACGAATGGTTTGTGTGGCATCCGCACAACCCACCACCGCTGGAATACCGAGTTCACGTGCGACGATCGCGGCGTGACAGGTACGGCCACCGCGATTGGTGACAATCGCGGCGGCGCGTTTCATGATCGGTTCCCAATCCGGATCGGTCATGTCAGTCACCAATACGTCACCGGCGTGGACTTGATCCAACTGCTTGGCACTATTGACGATACGCGCCTTACCTGCACCGATACGTTGGCCAATACTGCGGCCACTGCTCAGCACCGCGCCGTGTTGCTGCAACTCATAACGCTGGAGTACATTGAGATTGCCGCGACTCTTCACCGTTTCGGGGCGTGCCTGGACGATGTACAGCTGACCATCCACACCGTCTTTGGCCCATTCAATGTCCATCGGTCGCTGATAATGTTGTTCGATTTGTAGCGCATACTGCGCCAAGCTGTGTACCTCGGTATCGGTAATACTGAATTGCTGTTGTTGTGCGAGCGGGACATCGATCAAGGTGGTGGAACGGTCAGGGCGCGTGTCATCGTGAAAAATTAACTGGTTGGTCTTACTGCCAAGACGGCGTTGTATTATTGCAGGGCAGTGTTGTTGAATATTGTTTTTATAAACATAAAACTCATCCGGGTTGACCGTACCCTGCACGATGGTTTCACCCAAACCATAAGCACTGGTGATGAACACCACATCCTGAAAGCCGGACTCGGTATCCAAGGTAAAGATCACACCGCTGCTGGCGCGATCACTGCGCACCATTTTTTGCACACCGGCCGATAGCGCAACATGGCGATGCTCAAAACCATGATGCACGCGATAGGCAATGGCGCGGTCATTGTACAATGAGGCATACACCGCCTTGATCGCTGCCAACAGATTTTCCACGCCGTGAATATTCAAAAACGTCTCTTGTTGTCCGGCAAAGGAGGCATCCGGCAAATCCTCGGCGGTGGCCGAGGAACGCACTGCAAAAGATACTTGTTCGCCATAACGTTGAATCAGCTGCTGATAGGCGACACGTAATTCTGCGATCACATCGTCGGGCAAAGGTGTAGCCATGATCCATTGGCGAATTTGCGCACCAGTACGGGCGAGGGTGCTGACATCGGTAACATCTAACGTATCCAGCAGGGTGTAGATACGTTCTGCCAGACCGTTGTTGCTGAGAAAATAACGGTAGGCCTCCGCTGTGGTAGCAAAACCGCCCGGGACAGTGATCCCTTGCTGGCTTAATGTCTGGATCATTTCACCCAGCGAGGCATTCTTGCCGCCGACACGGGGGATGTCGTTGATGCCAAGGGTTTCGAACCAGTAGAGGTATTTTGTTGTCATCGTCGAAGTATAATTCCAGTTTATTAAAGCTGCTTGATCTGGCGCAATTGGATTATCATGCGCCCTGTGACGACCAAAAACCACCCTGTCTTTTTTGTTTCGGATAGCACCGCGATTACCGTGGAAACGCTGGGTCGGGGTGTGCTCAGCCAATTCCCTGGGATTAGCACAGATATTCACATTTACCGATTCATCGACACCCTGGAAAAGTTAGACATGGTGTGCACGGCGATTGAAAACGCGCACCGGCAAAGCAGTATTCGCCCGTTGGTATTTGCTTCCTTGGTGGAAGCAGGGATGCTCGAACGGTTGCATGCCACCTCGGCAGTGGTGATGGATGTGTTGCAGACCTTTGTTGCCCCTATTGAGCAAACCTGGCAAACCCAGGCCACCCCCCGGCGTGGACAAAGTCACGGGCTGATAGCGTCGGCCGATTACTCTCGCCGTATGCAAGCGGTACATTTTGCCTTGGCCAGTGATGATGGCGCGCAGACGCAACAATATGACAAGGCCGAGGTGATCCTGCTGGGGGTGTCGCGGACCGGTAAAAC
>JANNJI010000778.1:0-2164 GCA_031405795.1 Gammaproteobacteria bacterium | reverse complement strand
AAACCTGTCATCTGAATTTATTTCGGAAGATCAGGTATGTTTGATTACCGATCTGGAACACCCGGTTATTAAAACCCCATCCGCAATTGGATCATCATCAATTCTGGTTTTTCAACACGGCTGTCCTTACCGATTCAAACTGGAGGAATGGCTGAGAAATGGCAACGTGATGCCGTCTCGAATCGTAGAGATACACTCCTATCACGCCATGATTGGCTGCGTAGTCGCTGGAATGGGTATTGCTATTGTTCCAGAATCCATTCTCAGGGGTTATCCAAAAAATGCCGGGTTCAAAATTCATGGGTTGCCAAAAAAACTCTCTCAGGGAGAATTAAGAGTCGTATATCGTGGAACTAAGGAAAATAAAAAATATGAGAACCTGTTAAGATTACTGAAAGGACTTTAGAAAATAGTAAAAAAACCACCAGAAGAATAAAGCAAACTCAGTGAAAATGAAAAAATATCAACTTGTGTTTTTATACATTTAGCCCGACATCGATAGTATCCTCAGTTTACCGGGATATGTACACTACATATTGATCAGTTATAATATTTGTGTTGCAAGTTGTAATAATGATGGCGGCTCACACTCAATAACCAACTCGTATCCAGTAAGGGGATGACGAAAGCGCAACTCGGCGGCATGCAAATGGTAACCGGGGTCGCCGGGCACCGCGCGAGAATCAGCGGCGGGTAAACCGCCCGCTAAGTACAACGGATCGCCTACTAATGGGTGACCTGCCGCCGCGAGGTGGATGCGAATCTGATGCGGTCGGCCCGTTGCAATCTGCACATCACAGAGAAAGGAATCGGCGCGACGTTCAAGCACTATCACCTGCGACAAGGAAGGTTTGCCGTGTGCACTGGCGGCATGCAACGAACCGAGCAAAGGGTGTGGCACCGGGCCGATGGGCGCGGTGATTGTTTTTGTATCCCATTCCGGCAGACCGCGGGCCAACGCGCGGTAACGTTTCTCCACTGCTTTGTCTGACCACTGCCGCATCAAATTTGTTCGCGCAGGCAGGTTGCGTGCGCACAATACGATCCCCGATGTCCATCGGCCCAATCGATGTAATGGCGTGGCATTCGCTGCATAACGTTGCACTTGATATAACAGGGTTGCTTGCAGAAAGTTAGCACCCGGCAGTGTAGGCAATCCAGCGGGTTTGGCGACGGCTAACAGATCGTCGTCTTCGTACAACACAGAAAATGATCGGGGCGCATCAGGTTCGATCCAGGGCGGGCGGTGCCAAACCAACTCGCTGCCGTGACGTAATACACTGTCGGGCTGTGCAGGGTTGCCGTCAATGCGTACGCGACCGGCTGTTATACGTGTTGCCCATTCCTCAGCGGAAGAGTGATGATAGCGCCGGGTTAAATACATCAGTAAAAGTTGCCCATCTACCGTCTCACCGAGTTGTTCACGGTATTCACAGCCCTCATTCAATACTGCATTTGAAGTGGTTAACGGGGTTGATGTCATGCGGTTTCCAAACTCATTGTGCAATATTATTTTACAGAAGATACCTTATTCGCAGGGTAATGCTTATTTTGTCAATAAGTCACAAACCCACCGTCACTAATTCCTATAGCATCGTAGAAGTTTAAAGGTAATTTAACCTTATGGAAAGGCGAGAGAGTGATCGGCTATGAATATTTACCGTGGGTTTATTGTCTGGGCGAGCGGGATTGTCATTATTCTTGGACTATTCCTGATATTTGTCGCGGCGGGCTGGCCGGGTAAATCAAACAACTGTATTAACGATACCCCTGATAGCTGTTTCTGCGAGGCATTTGATCGTGCCAAGGTGATTGCGGGTGCGCCGGGCGTACGTCAACCGGTAAATACCTGGTTTAATCTGTATGCCATCCTCAGCTCCTTTATGGTTGCTTTGCTTGTTTATTTTGATCGTAAAGTATTTCGAACCGCTATTGCGCCGAACCTGATGCGCTCAAACACGGTTGTGCCTGATCTGTATATATTCGCCGTGTTATTCCTCGGCCTGGGAAGTATGTGGTTTCATGGATCGTTGACCGAATGGGGAGGCCGTCGGCCGAGCGAACGCGATGAACCCGATCGCGATCCTCGTGCCTTGCCACCGCGTCGTGGGCGCGTCGGGTGAGCTGACCGGATACGCGGGCGGACTCGATCGCAAGCGCTGGC
>JANNJI010000777.1:0-3210 GCA_031405795.1 Gammaproteobacteria bacterium | reverse complement strand
CACGTCAACGCTAATGAGGTGATCGCTTATTGGTGCTGCCATACTGAATACGGATGTTTTACCAAATTGACATTATAATAACGTGGGTCGTCCGAGACTTCCTTACCAATCCAGGCGGGTAACGCAACGGTTTGTTGTTCGTCCTGCAGTTCAATCTCTGCAACGATTAAACCCGCATTATTTCCGGCGAAGACATCAATCTCCCAGTGTTGACCTTGATGATAGACGTTGTAGCGAATTTTATCGATCAAGGGTTGTTCACATAAGCTTGTTAACATCTCCTGCGCATCCACCATGGGAATGGTATATTCGTATTCCTGCCGCCGGGTACCGATGGTAGCGCTTTTAATATTCAGCAACGCCCTGTCGCCTTCAGTCCGAATCCGTACCGACGCCTGTTGTGCGCCCAGCAAATAGCCTTGTACCATCCGCGTCCCTTTATCGGCAACGGTGCGCCAGCTATCATTGGCAAGCAGAAATTTTCGTTCAATCTCAATCGCCATTATTATACCCGATCAAAAATTGCCAATACTTCTACATGTGCGGTGTGTGGAAACATATCCAAGATTGCCACCTCACTGAGCTGATAGTGAAACTGATTCACCAGAATATCCGCGTCGCGCGCCAAAGTGGCAGGATTACACGACACATAGACGATCCGTTCGGTTTTTTTTGCCGCCAGTAGCGGCATCAATTCCGCCGCGCCACTGCGGGGTGGATCCAAAAAGATGCGATCATATTTTTCATTAAACCAGGGGAAGATGCTCACGTCCTTGGTTAAATCGCTCACATAATGTTGTACGTTGCTAATTTGATTGTGAACAGCATTATCCTGCGCACGTTGCACCAAACTCCGTTCACCTTCAACGGCCACGACACGGCCCGCCCGTTTGGCAATCGGCAAGGTGAAATTACCCAGGCCGCTGAACAGTTCCAGTACTTGAGTAGCACTGTTCAAGTTGAGTGCTGCGACAACTTTATCGATCATCGCCAGGTTCACAAATCGGTTTACTTGCACAAAATCGGTCGGCGCAAACAGCAGCTCAATGGAATTGTTATCAACACGATAACTCAACGCGCTATCAAGTGGCCATAACGGCGCAATGCTGGATAATCCCTTGGGTTGGAGATAAATGTGATAACCGTGCTGCTGGGCAAACTCGGTTAGCAGTGTGGTGTCCTGTTCGGTCAACGGTTGCATGTGTCGTATCACCAGCGCAGTGGCGTTATCACCCACCGCCACCTCGACTTGTGGAATGTGTTGATAACACGACAAAGAACGCAATAAATTCGACAATGTGGTGAGTTGCAGCCCTACCTCGGGGGCTAATATCTCACAGCGCGACAGATCAGCCAGGAAATGACTGTCACGCTCACGGAAGCCAACCATCAATTTTTCTTTCTTCGTAACATATTTCACACCCAGACGCGCCTTGCGGCGATAACCCCACGGCGAACCACTCACCGGTGCCGCCACCACGAGGGGCGTGACATGGCCTAAACGGGTTAAATTATCCAACATCAATTTCTGCTTGAATTCCAACTGTTTTTCCGGCGATAAATGTTGCAGATTACAGCCACCACACACCGCAAAGTGCGGACAACGGGGTTCGATGCGATCCGCCGAGGTCTTGAGAATACGCAGCAATTTGCCTTCATCAAAATTACGTTTGCGCACGCGGTATTGAAACTCCACTTCTTCACCAGGTAAGGTACCGGCAATAAAAACGGTTTTACCATCCACCTTGGCGACGCCATAACCTTCATGGGTTAAATCTTGAATAGTGGTAATCACAGGATCTTTGGGTAGTACACTACGACGGCTCATTGTTTATTGGGTATCCCATGCGTTAAGAAATTCGACTAAATGTGCCCGGCCATCGTGGCGTAAGGTGTCACGCACAAGCTGGCATTCATCCTGATACTCTTGTGCGGTAGTTCGACCGCGCATTAATTCAAAGCGTAAATAAACTAAATAGGTATTAATCACGTCGGTTTCACAATAATCACGTATGCGTTGCAATTCACCTGCTTCATAGGCGGGCCACACTTGTGACCCATCCATGCCGGCCTTGCCGGGAAAACCGAGCAGTTGTGCTATCTCATGCAAAGGGGCTGCGGCACGCGCCTCATAACCCGCTAATACATCCATTAGATCCGTATGCCGGGAATGATAACGGTTAAGATAATTGTTATAACGAAAACTGCTGTCTTCATCGCCCGTTTCCCAATAGCGGTGTGCCGTCACACCGTGTAACAAGGCACGATAATGCAGTACCGGTAAATCAAAACTTTTGCCATTCCAGGACACCAAGGTCGGTGTGTATTTTTCAATGCCGGCAAAAAACCGCTCAAGTATCTCTTTTTCTGTTGCATGCAGATCACCCAATGTCCAGACCGTGAATTTGTCGCGGGTGCGCAAGGCGACCGATATCGCTACTATGCGTTGCAAGTGCAAGCGTAAAAAATCCTGGCCGGTTTCCTGTCGGCGTTTTTGAAACATGACACTGGCTACATCATGATCACTCAAGCCCTGCAGATCATAAAGTTTTCGACCTGTATCCAGATCAGGTATCGTTTCAATGTCAAAGACAAATACCGTCATGCTGAAGTCCGCCTTAGGCCGGAAACACGTCGGTGGATAAATAGCGATCACCGCGATCACAAATAATCGCGACGATCACCGCATGCTGCACCTGCAATGATAACCGCAATGCCGCCGCAACAGCACCGCCCGAAGAAATCCCGGCAAAGATACCTTCGACGGCGGCCAGTTGCCGTGTCATGATTTCTGCTTCCATTTGTGTTACCTCCATAATTTGATCCACCAGTGTCGCGTCATAAATCGACGGTAAATATTCTTTTGGCCAGCGGCGAATGCCCGGTATCTTCGCGCCATCGGCAGGATGCACGCCAATAATTTGCACCTGGGGATTTTTTTCTTTGAGAAAACGTCCCGTACCCATGATCGTACCGGTGGTCCCCATCGAGCTGACAAAATGACTGATCGTGCCGTGGGTGTCGCGCCAGATCTCCGGACCAGTACCGTAGTAATGCGCGGCGGGATTATCCGGATTGGCAAATTGATCCAAGACCTTGCCTTTGCCTTCGCGACCCATTTTCTCCGCTAAATCGCGGGCCCCTTCCATGCTGGCCTCGGCGGAAACCAACACCAGCTCAGCACCAAAGGCCTTCATCACCGCACGCCGT
>JANNJI010000776.1:0-1555 GCA_031405795.1 Gammaproteobacteria bacterium | reverse complement strand
AGTGACGAAAGCCAAAATAATCGCGCAGTATTCCCGGCGCAATATCACCGGCCATGTAGGCGGCTTCAATACACAGTGTGCCGGAGCCGCACATCAAATCCACAAAACTGCCGCCAGCGGCGGCAATTGCCGGCCAATTGGCGCGTAATAAAATCGCGCTGGCGAGATTTTCTTTTAAGGGGGCCTCCACCGTGTCCGTGCGGTAAGCGCGGCGATGCAAACTGGCGCCGGACAAATCCAGACTGAGTGTGACGATCTCGCGTTGTAAATACACATTGACGCGCACATCCGGTTGTTCGGCATCGATCGAAGGACGTTCATTATGCGCGATACGAAATTGATCAACGATCGCATCTTTGACCTTGAGTGCGCCAAAATTGGTGTGTGTGATGATGGGCGAGGTACCAGTGAAATCCACCGCGAGGGTGCCGGTGGCTGACAGGTGATCCTGCCAGGCAATTGTTAGCGTTTGGTCGTATAAGTCTTGCGCGGAGTGAATGGGAAATTGTTTTAGGGTCAATAACACGCGGCTGGCGAGCCGTGACCATAAACAGACCCGATAGGCATCCGTCAGCGTTCCCGCAAATGCCACACCGGCGCGGGTCTCCTTGATCTCGTGTACTTGCAGTGAGCGCAGTTCTTCGGTGAGTAATGCCTCCAGCCCTTTGGGACAGGGGGCAAAAAAATTCAGTGTGGTCGTCATGGCTAAGGTACGGGATTAATCAGAGCGAAGCTTAACGTACTTGTGACTCACTGCGAAGCAATTATGTCAGCTAAGCGATTCTTAATCCTATTTGTTATCAGTGATGCCCTAATCAGACAGATGAAAGGAAATACTGTGTGTTGTAAAACACGCCGTTAGTGACTGACAGTTATTTACAACATGAGGGGACACCCTTACACTGATTTATCTGAGGCAATCATCCTTATTTTTGGCCGTAGTTCAATACACAACATCATTGAATTGACGGGCACCGATCTCAGCCCAGTTGGCTTAGCAGCCAAAACCGGGTTTATCAGGTCTTGTCGACCAGATCACCCTTTTAACTACTTATTACTATTAACATTATTATTATTAAGCTTTTCGAAACGGTGCCGATACATTAGTACATGTTAATAAACTAATTAATAAGGGCTTGATATGAAACAATTCATCCAATGTAATGTGTTAATGGCATTTATGCTGGCGTTACCGCACGCTTTTGCCAAGGACGAGGGCTTTCCAGGGCGTACCCAGTTTCCGGATATCCCTGTGATCGAAATGACCGCCTTAGCCCAGCAAATGGATAAAGTCATGATCATTGATACCCGGTCACAGCTCGAGTTCAACACCCTGCAAATTAAAGGTGCAACCAATCTGCCCATAGCAGACAAATCCTTTGGTGACAGACTCCAAGCCCTACGCGCCACCACGGATAAGTCATTGGTGTTCTACTGCAATGGCCGTACCTGTTATAAGTCGTACCTCGCAGTAAAAGAGGCGCAACGCCGTAAAATTAATAATACCTTTGCCTATGATGCCGGGATGTTCGATTGGGCCAAGACTTACCCGCAG
>JANNJI010000775.1:0-11573 GCA_031405795.1 Gammaproteobacteria bacterium | reverse complement strand
CGTCTAAATATCCCTCGCGCTATTCCAATTCAGAGCATTGTGAACGGTTCTTCAGGATGGTTTGAGGTTCGCGTTGACTGGTGGGCCTCTGAAAGCTTTGTCGAGAATAGCTGAAACCACAAACCATAATACGAACATGGTGTTGCGCAATTGGTGAAAGGCGATATTTCGCATGAACACCGCGACCATCAATGGTGCACCGGACAGTGAGATGCCGGCAACATAACCACCCAGGATCAGCAATATCTTGTCCAGCCAATCCTTATTGCTTTTAATGTCTATGTTCAGTAGCCACATCAGTGCATACAACAAGGTAATGCAATAAATAAATATTACCAGCCAATCATTGGGCAAATTGAGCAGCCCGAACACCCCCACCAGCGCCGCCGGAATGACATACACACTGGAGCGTCGCAAAAAACCCCAGTCCACATTGTTAATTCGGGTGCGCAAGGTTAAGGCCGAAAAGAACAACAGATGTGCGCCGATGATCGGCAACCAATAGACGGGTTGATTATAGATAAACAGCATCAGCGGCAGACCCAAGGCCGCTCCGCCAAAACCCAGGCCACTACGTACAAAACCCGCCCAGATAAACACCAGCCCGGTCAGGATCATTTGCAGCAGACTAAATTCGAGAAAGATGTTCATTGCATGATCATATTGGATTTAATGAGCAGACGAGTGGCGCTGCTTTATTATTTTTTTATCCGGTTTTTTATTCGTTTGAGTTGATCACGCAGCCGTTGTTTTAAACTGTAGTTTCGCAAACCCAGTGAGGTTTGCAATGCCGTAATTTTCTGCAGCGCCTGTTCACTTAAGGTACCGGCGGGTATCTCACCAAAATTTATCTGCGCCTGCGCGACGGTCTTGGTGCCAAGGATTACCGTGCTCGTTTCCGCAAACGACAGTGGATAACGCGCGGCGGCGACTAACAATGAGCCTGCCTCATCTTGTAAAAACCGGAATTGCTCTGCCATTGTAATCGTACTGGCAATGTCTGCCTGGCTGAGCTCGTGGCGCTGATCATGGCTGTCGGTAAATGTGCTGCGTGCGGTGTATTTGCCGCTGAGAAAACCGGATTTCAGACTGGAACGTATGATCACCCCCGTATTCTTTTCGCGCAGGCGCGGCAAACGCAGGAAATAAGGATAAGGTTCGAGCAAATTGCAACTCAGTTGCAATCCGTCTATTCGTGTGCAATCCAAAACATAATCAATATCTGCGACACTCTTGAGCGATACACCGACAAAGCGAACCTTGCCGGTATCTTTTAGGCGATAGAGTTCATCATACAAGGATTGTTCTCGACGCGTCGGCGCCCAGTGGACTTGATAGAAGTCAATGAAGTCTGTCTTGAGACGTTGTAATTGTTGCTCAAGCGTTGCGGTTAAACCCTCACTTTGCCCCGAATATTTCGTCGCGACAACCCATTGGTGGCGGCGACCTGGCAAAAATTCACCCAATACTAATTCCGCCTCGCCATAAACTTGTGCAGTATCGACAAAATTACAACCCAAATCCTGCGCACAGGCCAATGCGCGCAACGATTCCGCGCGATCCACCCGGCCATAACTTTCACCACCGATACCCCAGCTGCCAAAGCCAACTTCAGATACCCGCAAACCTGTTGCGCCAAATTGCCGGTATTGCATATCATCCCCTTAGATTTAAATGTCTTGCACGGCTTGTTGAAAATCCCGACAAGGATTACCCCAACCCATAAACCCTACACAGCGCTGGCGCCAAGCGGGCGGAAGCTGGTGCTTGAGCAACGCGGTAAACAGAAAACGCCAATTTTTAAAGGGGCATTCATGTCTCGCGGTAAAAAGATCCCGTACAATTACGAGTCTTATAAAACTTTTCAGGATCCTATAGCCTTTATATAAAAAATGCCTGTCATCGCTTGCGTACCACTATTTCACGTGCTATTGTTACTTCGTCGATTCTGCAAAGGGTCGACATGTTTAAAGGCCCGTTTCCTCCCCCGAAACGGGCTTATTTTTTTGTGTACTCGAAAAGGCTGTTGGGTTGAAACCCAACCTACAATATACCGTCCCCTGCAAGTTCAGCCTTTATCTTCTCTGTTCATGCTAAGTATTTATGCGTTGCCTTGCGCGTTGCAGCGCCGCCTTGACTTGCGTCGGCGCCGTCCCGCCGAGGTGATTACGTGCGGCCACCGAGCCTTCCAACGTCAACACGCTAAACACATCTTGGTCAATCGCAATAGAAAATCTTTGCAACTCCTGCAAACTCAGTTGCGCTAAATCCTTATTGCTATTAATGCCATGGCGCACGGCCTGGCCAACAATCTCATGTGCATCACGAAACGCGACACCTTTGCGCACCAGATAATCGGCCAGATCGGTGGCGGTGGAAAACCCACGCGTCGCCGCGGCACGCATACTGTCCGCGTTGACCTGCATGTTCGGCACCATGTCGGCAAACACCTTCAAACAACCTTTGATGTTATCAATAGTATCGAACAACGGTTCCTTGTCTTCCTGATTGTCTTTATTGTACGCCAGCGGCTGGCCCTTCATCAGAGTTAATAGCGCCATCAGGTGGCCATACACACGGCCGGTTTTGCCGCGCACTAATTCGGGGACATCCGGATTCTTCTTTTGCGGCATAATGGATGAGCCGGTGCAAAAGCTGTCGGACAATTCAACAAAATTAAATTGCGCGGAACTCCATAAAATGATCTCTTCGGAAAAGCGAGAGAGGTGCATCATGATCAATGCGGCATCTGCCGTAAACTCAATGGCAAAATCACGATCACTCACTGCATCTAACGAATTCTCCGCGATACGATCAAAGCCCAACAAACGTGCGGTTTCAGCACGATCAATCGGATACGTCGTACCTGCCAAAGCCGCCGCACCCAAAGGCATAACATTGATGCGTCGGCGGCAATCGTGCAGCCGCTCCTGATCGCGTTGCAACATTTCAAACCAAGCCAGTAAGTGATGTCCAAAGGTAATCGGCTGGGCGATTTGCAAATGGGTGAAACCAGGCATAATCGTAGTGGCGTTAGCCTCGGCCAGATCCAACAGCGCCACTTGCAAATGCTTTAACTCAGTACGAATTGTGTCGATCTCATCACGCAGATATAAGCGCACATCGGTGGCAACCTGATCATTACGCGAACGGCCGGTGTGAAGTTTTTTGCCGACAGTGCCGATGCGCTCAGTCAAACGTGTCTCGATGTTCATGTGCACATCTTCTAACGCCACCGACCAGGCGAATTGCCCATTGTCGATGTCCAGGCGTATACCCTCAAGACCCACCACAATCTTCTGGCATTCATCGGCAGTCAGTACCCCGACTTTGGCCAACATGCGTGCATGGGCGATGGAACCGGCGATATCATGCTGATATAGGCGTTTGTCAAAGCCCACCGAGGCGGTAAAGGCTTTGACAAATTCGTCGGTGGGTTGATTAAAGCGGCCGGACCAGGGTTTGTCGTCGTCGTTCACGTGAGTTTTCGCACAAAAAAGTTGAATTGTGGTGCAGTATAGCGATTTTGTCGCGACTTGGCATCGTCCCGGCTCGTCAAGTTAACTGACTTCGGCTATCGTTAGGTAAATAGTTAACGAACCAGCGGTTCCAGCATAACGCCTGCGGATGAGCAACCTGAGAAAACACACTATGTCGAACAAAGACACCTTGCAGAACTGTTTTTTGCCAGACTTTTGTAACCTGCGCATGGTGTTTGCCGTGGTGATCCTGGCCCAGTTGTTTGCGTTTGTCCTGGCGTTGATGACCATCACCAGCGCGGATGGGGTAGGCTGGAAGTACATGAGTATGGTCTCCTTGTTTGTACAATGGTGCGCACTGGGTAGCTGCGCCAGCTTATGTTATGCCCGGCGTTATTTGTGTCAGGTCGCAACACTGTGGGCGGCCGTACTGAGCTATTTGGTCATTTTGTTGGTGGTGGCGGTTCTCAGTGAGATAGCCTTTCATCTGGTGTATTTCGAACTGGCGCTGGGCGCCAAACATGCGCAGTTTATTTTACGCAATGTCGTTATCTCCGCCCTCATCACCGGCCCCATCCTGCGCTATTTTTACGTGCAACAGGCTTGGGAGCGCAACGTCAAGGCCGAGGCGCAATCCCGCTTGCAGGCATTACAGGCGCGCATCCGCCCGCATTTTTTATTCAACAGTATGAACACCATTGCCAGCCTGATCCGCACCCAACCCGCGCAAGCTGAAACGGCGATTGAAGATTTGGCGGATTTGTTTCGCGTGTCATTGCGTGAGACGCAGCAGTTTCATACCCTGGCCGACGAAATTGAATTGTGTGACCGCTATCTGGAGATTGAAAAGCTACGATTGGGTGATCGCCTCAATATCAAATATGACATCGACAGTTTACCCAAAGACGCATTGATCCCGCCCATCCTGTTACAACCCTTAGTCGAAAATGCGATTTATCATGGCATCGAAACCCTCGCTGAAGGCGGAACGATCCGCGTCAGCGGCGAGCAAAAGAAAAAAACCTTACACATCCGTATCGAAAATCCGTGCCTGGCGCAACGTCCCACAGCCAGCACTGGTCACCATATGGCACAAGAAAATATCCGTGAACGTTTGTTGGCGATGTATGATAAACGTGCGGCATTACACATCGAGCCATACTCGGATCGTTATGTGATTGAGATCGTCTTACCCTACCGGAATAAACTTGATGAAGATTCTGATCGTTGATGATGAACAACCAGCGCGGGTACGGATGCGACGCCTGGTTGAAGAATTAAATGTTGCCAATGCGATCCACGAGGCAAGCACTGGCATGGAGGCCTTACGCATGTGTGAGAAAACCTCCCCGGATGTGGTGTTGCTGGACATTCGCATGCCTGGTATGACGGGTTTGGAATTGGCTCGCCATCTGGCAAACCTGGAGGAGGCACCTGCCATTATATTTACCACGGCCTATGATGAGTACGCCCTTGCCGCGTTTGAAACACACGCGGTGGATTATTTATTAAAACCCATCCGTCAGGAAAAGTTAGCCAAGGCGTTGACCGCAGCGAAAAAATTGAATCGCGTGCAATTACAACAGATTCAACAGGATATCCATGCCAAGGCCCAACACGCCGCCGCGACCGGTGGCCAACGCAGCCACATCAGTGCGCGGGTCGGCGCGGAATTGCGACTTGTGCCGATTGATGACGTGCGTTATTTTCTTGCCGAGGATAAATATGTCACGGTGCAATACACGCAAGGCCAGCTTTTAATCGAAGACCCGCTCAAATCCCTCGCCCGCGAATTTGCTGATCGTTTTTTACGCGCACACCGTAATGCCCTGGTCGCCTTGCGTTATATCGCCGCGCTGGAATGCGACAACCACGGCCATTGCCGTATCCGTATCAAAGGTACCGACGAGTTGATCGATGTAAGTCGGCGGCATCTGCCGTTTGTACGCAAGATTCTTAAGCAGTTGTAGGGGAGCCCTGCTTCTGCGCTCAGTCATGGCAGTCAATTCTTTAACACCCCGTGCGAGAACAGGGCTGAACTATAGACACTATTAAATTAATTCGACCCCACAATTAAAAAACCCCAGTCACTGGGGGAATAGCGACTGGGGTGTAAACACCCGACTTAGGGGTTCGGGTGCATAAACTTTCCGCGCAGAAGGCAGACACTGGATAAACTGACTGGAAACTTTGACTCGCGGTTGTCTAAAAAAAAGTTCCAGCGGGCGGCGTTTATTTGTTTACTACCTACTGTGCGCTTAAGATAAATTGAACTGATCTTTTTTGCAAGAAAAATTTTTACTAATGCGCAGCTTCCCAATTTTCACCCACCCCGATATCCACGACTAATGGCACGCGTAAATCCGCAGCATTTGTCATGGCAGCACGAATAATACTGATTATTTTTTCAACACTAGCCGCAGGTATCTCAAAGACTAATTCATCATGCACCTGCATGATCATGTTTACGTTGAGTTTATTTGATTGGATGTATTGATCCAGGGCGATCATGGCGTGCTTGATGATGTCCGCCGCGGTACCTTGCATCGGCGCATTGATCGCAGTGCGTTCGGCATATTGACGGCGTTGTGCATTGGCCGCCTTAATCTCCGGTAAATACAAACGTCGGCCAAATACCGTTTCCACATAACCCTGTTCACGCGCCAGCTGGCGGGTGCGATCCATGTAGACCTTAACGCCCGGATAGCGCGAGAAATAAAGATCAATATAGGATTGTGCCACGCCACGCTCAACATTGAGTTGTCGCGCCAGACCAAAGGCCGACATACCATAAATTAAACCAAAATTAATTGCCTTGGCGGATCGCCGCTGTTCATTGCTGACCTGATCCGCTGGCACGGCAAACACTTCCGCCGCTGTGGCGCGATGAATATCCAGGCCCTGCGCAAAGGCGTTACACAACCCTGCGTCACCCGACAAATGCGCCATGATGCGCAATTCAATTTGTGAATAATCCGCTGCCACCAATTTATAACCTTGCGGCGCAATAAAGGCCTGGCGAATGCGCCGACCTTCCTCGCTGCGTATCGGAATATTTTGCAGATTTGGATCAGACGAGGACAAACGCCCCGTCGCCGCCACGGCCTGATGATACGAGGTATGTACGCGTTGCGTGTTGGCGTCGATCATCAATGGCAAGGTATCCGTGTAGGTTGATTTGAGTTTGCTTAAACCTCGATACTCTAAAATTATCTTTGGCAACGCATAACTATAGGCAAGCTCTTGCAACACCGACTCGCCAGTGGAGGGTTGCCCGGTCGGCGTTTTCTCTACAACGGGCAAACCCATTTTTTCAAATAAGATTTGCTGAATCTGTTTGGGTGAACCAAGATTAAAATGTTGTCCCGCCTCCTCATGCGCACGCTTTTCAAGTCCGAGTAACTTGTGCTCCAGTTCGCGACTTTGTTTATGCAGCTTGTCAGCATCAATCAACACACCACAATGTTCCATACGCGCCAATACCGGCACCAAGGGCATCTCCATGGTTTCATACACGGTCTTGAGACTGGTTTGTTGTTGCAGCCGTGGCCATAACAGCTGATGCAACCGCAAGGTAATATCCGCATCTTCCGCGGCGTACTGCGTCGCAGTGGCAATCTCGACTTGCGCAAAACCAATTTGTTTGGCGCCTTTACCGGCAACATCTTCAAAAGTTGTTGTTTTATAGCCTAAGTGTTTTAGCGCCAGCGTGTCCATGTCGTGGCGTGAAGCGGTGCTGTCCAGCACATAGGATTCGAGCATGGTGTCATGTTGAATGCCTCGCAATACAATGCCGTAGTTTGCTAATACGTGCATGTCGTATTTGAGATTTTGCCCAACCTTGGCACGTGTTGGATCTTCCAACAAGGGTTTGAGTTGCGCTAATACCTGAGCTCGCTGCAACTGCGGCGGTGCACCGACATAATCATGTGCCAGTGGCACATAGGCCGCTTCGTGTGCGTTGATCGCAAACGACAAACCGACGATCTCCGCCTGCATGTAATCCAGGCTGGTGGTTTCGGTATCAAATGAAATTAATTCTGCCTGTTGTAAACGCGCCAACCAATGATCGAGTTCTTGTTGCTGCCACACTGTGGTGTAGTGCGCACTGGCAGTAACTTCTGTGATAATTTTTTCTGTGACATTGCCTTGCGTGACTTTTTCTTTGTTCTGTACGTCAGTTAACCAGGACTTGAATTCCATGCGTGTATACCAGTCGCGCAAGGCCGGTAGATCAGGGGCTGTTGCGCTGAGTTGTTCCGCCGTTACTTCGAGTGGCACGTCGCACTTGATGGTCACTAACTCTTTGTACAGAGGTAAATCCGGTAACGCCGCGCGTAATTTCTCGCCGACCTTGCCGGTGATCTCGCTCGCGTGTTCAACGATGCCTTGCAGTGAATCGTACTGGGCCAACCATTTCAGCGCGGTTTTCTCACCGACACCACTGACGCCGGGGATATTGTCGGCCGTGTCACCGGTTAACGTCAGCAGATCGATCACCCGTTCGGGTGGCACACCCATCTTGTCGATTACACCTTGGCGATCCAACACCGTGTCGGTCATGGTGTTCACCAAGGTGACGTGCGGATTCACCAATTGGGTCAGGTCTTTGTCGCCGGTAGAAATCAATGTATCCATCTTATTGGCACTGGCCTGTGTCGCCAATGTGCCAATCACATCATCGGCCTCCACGCCAGTGACGCAGATTAAGGGCAACCCCATCGCCTTGATGATCGCGTGTATTGGTTCGATCTGAGCTTGCAGCTCCTCCGCCATGGGTGGTCGGTGGGATTTGTACTCTGGAAATAGCTCATGACGAAAGGTCTTGCCTTTGGCGTCGAACACCACGGCGAAATGGGCCTGCGGGTATTGAGTACGCAAACGGCGCAGCATATTGATCACAACAAGGACAGCGCCTGTGGGTTCACCTTTGGAATTGGTCAGCTTCGACTTCGATTTCGACATCGCATGAAAGGCGCGAAACAAATAGGACGAGCCGTCAACCAGGATTAATTGTGGTGTTTTTTCAGGTAAGGTCATAGGCGTCACAGTATCGCATTTCTGTACTGATCTCGCAGCTTGGTTTGTAAACATACAACACGGTAACTGGTGTTTTCGATGGCATACGGCTACACTGCCGCCACTATCCCAAACTGAATTATGCACATGGACAAACGCATTAAAGATTCCACCGCTCGCTTGAGCCCGATCAATGACAGCGCCCTGTCGCGCGAATCATGGAAGATTTTCCAGATCATGGCCGAGTTTGTTGAAGGCTTTGAACGCTTGGCGAGCATTAAACCCTCCGTCAGCATTTTTGGTTCAGCCCGTACCCCAACCGATCACCCCTATTATCAACTGACTGTCGATGTCGCCCGCGCCTTATCGGATGCAGGGTTCTCCGTGGTCAGTGGCGGTGGTCCCGGCATCATGGAAGCCGCCAATAAAGGCGCCTTTAGCGGCCGCTCTCCCAGCATCGGCCTCAACATTCAATTGCCGCATGAACAAGGCGGCAACGCCTACCAAGATGTCTCCATCACCTTCCGGCATTTTTTCTCGCGCAAGGTAATGTTTGTGAAATACGCCTCTGCCTATGTGGTCATGCCCGGTGGCTTCGGTACCCTGGATGAACTGGCGGAAATCCTCACCCTGGTACAAACCGGCAAGACCCGCCGTATTCCAATTATTCTGGTCCACCGGCCCTTTTGGGAAGGCTTGCTAGGCTGGTTTAAACAAACCCTGGCGGCCGAAAAGATGATCGACCCCACCGATCTCGACTTGCTTATGATTCGTGAAACACCACAGGACGTTCTCGATGCAATCTTTGAACATTACGAACTACGCGGCTTCGAACCCTCGGCCGAAGAAGCCGAGATGTTGTCACATCTCTAAATCGAGCTACAGCGCAGGGTTATCCGTGTGTATGGCGGCGTGGATGTCTGTCTGTGTACCGGCCTGGGCAGCAGCGGATGCGCCCTTACCACCGACCTTGGAAGCAGCACCACCGGCACCTGCCACCACGGTACAGCCCCCACCCGATCTGCCTGCGGAGTCCGACAGCCGTACTCCGGCGAAGACCGAGGTCAACATCATTAATCAAAAAGATGCCCTGATCGAAGAGCACCGGGTCAACGGTAAATTGCGTTATGCCAAGATAACACCGAAAAAAGGCAAGCCCTATTACATGGTCGACACCGATGGTGACGGTACCCTCGATACCCGTGAAAATAATTTTGAAAATCCACCCATCAATCGCTGGATTCTGATGGAATGGTAACGTTCTGAAGTGAGCGGCTACTGCGGCGTACGACTAAGAGAAATAGTCACTTATCCGACACCAACCGAAGCTGTGGATAACTGTGTGGAAAGGTTGCTATACCGGCTTATAACGAAATTAGTAAATCGATCCTATTGACATTTACTGACAATTTTGGTCAGTTGCCTGCTCTATATAAATCAATGAGATAAGGCGGTTTTTCAGTGACGACACAAATATGCCAATAGTTTGCCCTATAACTTATTGATTTAATTCAGGTGTGAATAACTGTGGGACTAAGTCACAAACTAAGCCGGATGCAACATAACGAAAAGAACAACCGCACATGACTGATTCTCCATCTCAATTCGCGCTACAGCGCTTGGAGGCACTTAGTGAACACACCGGTCGCTGGGTCGCCTGGCTCACGCTGGGCATGGTGTTGCTCAGCTTCGTGGTCATCGCGGTCCAGTTGGGACAAAAATACCTTGCCGACTACCCATTCATCTATCAGTTTATAAACTTCAACACCCAAAAGTCATACGAGTTGGCCCAGTATTTTCATGCCTGCGTCTTTATGTGCGGCATCGCCTATACCCTTAAACACGATGCCCATGTGCGCGTTGATATCTTTTACCAGCGGTTCTCCACCAAACAACAAGCATGGGTGGACTTAGTCGGTTGTATCGTGTTGGTATTACCCTTGTGCGTGTTTATTTTCGTCAATAGCTGGGATTACGTGATCAATTCCTGGGGCATCCATGAAGGCTCTGCCAATAGCAACGGTTTAAATCTGGTGTTTTTGCTCAAGACTGTGATGCTCGTCATGCCCGTGTTGCTCGGTCTGCAATGCTTCGCCATGATTGTGCGCAGCCTGTTAGTCATACGCAATAAAGTCACGACGTTACACATCGACCACGATGCAGGAGAGCTATAAACATGGCTGAATTCATGGTCATCCTGTTAGTCCTTACCGTCGTCGCGGTGTTATTGTCCGGCTTTCCGGTGGCATTTGCCTATGCCGGAACCAGTTTGTTATTCAGTTTTATCGGTATATATTTTTTAACGGATATTTTCGACCCTGCCTTTCTGAATACCACGCATAACAAACTTTTTGCGCTGATGATGAAAGATGAGCTGATGGCCGTGCCCTTGTTTGTCTTCATGGGGGTGATGTTAGAACGTTCCCGCGTCGCCGAAGATTTATTGGATACCATGGGCATGTTGTTCGGATCGTTACGCGGTGGTTTAGGTATTTCAGTCACCCTGGTGGGTATGTTACTCGCCGCCAGTACCGGCATTGTCGGTGCCACCATTGTGACGATGGGTTTACTGTCATTACCAACCATGCTCAAACGCAATTATGACCCCAGTCTGGCAGCAGGGACGATTTGCGCATCGGGCACCCTCGGCCAAATTATCCCGCCCTCGATCATATTAATCCTGCTCGCTGATCAATTGTCTTCCGAATATGCCAATGCACAACTTGAAATGGGCCGGTTTGAGTCCGTCAATTTTGGGCCGGGTGAATTTTTTGCCGGCGCCTTAATCCCAGGCTTGTTGCTGGTTGCACTTTACATCCTCTATTTAATTGTGATTGCCTTCTTCCAGCCGGAACGTATGCCGGCCATCCCCGCAGCAGAACGCAATTTTAGTCGCAAACAATTGTATATTCGTGCCATCAAGGTGCTGTTACCACCCTTATCACTCATCATTGCAGTTCTGGGTTCAATCCTGTATGGCCTAGCCTCACCGACGTTGTCCGCATCCGTCGGCGCAGTGGGCGCAATCGTATTGGCGCTATTGCACCGCCGCTTGAATATAGAGAGATTGAATGA